>DAOOIT010000111.1 GCA_035384565.1 Planctomycetota bacterium
CAGCCCGCTGACGCCGGCAACGCAGCCCACGGGGATTCTTGGACAGGCTCCTAGCAGCACCGCCTGGTTTCACGACGCGAAGTGGGGCGTGTTCACGCACTACCTGGGCGCACCGCCCAGCACCGCCGGCGGCGCGGAACTGACCGCCGAGGCCTGGAACGCCCAGGTGGATGCCTTCGACGTGCCGGGCCTGGTCGCCCAGCTCGTCTCGACGGGCTGCGGCTACTACTTCATCACGATCGGCCAGAACTCGGGCCATTACTGCGCGCCGAACCCGACCTACGACCGCCTCGTGGGCATCGAGCCGAGCAAGTGCTCACGGCGCGACCTCGTGACCGAACTGGCCGAGGCCCTGGAGCGCCACGGTATCCCGCTGCTTGTCTACCTGCCCAGCGGCGCGCCGGCGGCCGACCACGCGGCGCGCAAGCGCCTCGGCTGGCTCTGGGGCGCCCAGGGCGGCTGGCAACTGCCCGGCGAGCCCGTCGGGGGACGCCTCGCCGAGTTCCAGCGACGCTGGGAAGCCATCTGCCGCGACTGGTCGCTCCGCTGGGGGCGGCGGGTCTGTGGCTGGTGGATTGACGGCTGCTACTTCGCCGACGCGATGTACCGCCACCCCGACGAGCCGAACTTCGCCAGCTTCGCCGCGGCCCTCAAGGCGGGCAACCCCGATGCCATCGTGGCCTTCAACCCGGGCGTGCTCGTCCCCGTCATCTGCCATACCGAGCACGAGGACTACACGGCGGGCGAGATCGCCGAGGCCCTGCCCACCTGCCCCGGCCGCTGGGTCGAGCGTAAAGGCCACAAGGCGCAGTACCACATCCTCAGCTACCTCGGCGCCACCTGGTGCGGCGGGGACCGCCCTCGCTTCGGCAACGACCTTGCCGCCGCCTACACTCGTTACGTCAACAGCAAGGGCGGCGTCGTGACCTGGGACGTGCCGATTCTCAACACCGGCCTCATCCCCGAGCCTTTCGTCGCCCAACTCCAGGCCATCGGCCGCAACCTGGAGAAGGCAATGTAAACCGCGAATCACGCCAATCACGCGAATAGGGAGAAATGCCCAGTTCGGATTGCTCATCGGGTTCTTCCCCGATTCGCTCGATTCCCTCGATTCGCGGCTGTCACGCTATGGAGAGCTAGCCGATGCCCGACAAAGCCAAGCCCCTCCCCACGCCCGGCATGGACCCGACCTCCGCTCCGCCCTGGTGGCTCACCAAGCCGAAGGAGATTCGCGCCTTCCTCGAGTCCCTCGCCGGCGTCAAGGTCGAGGAGATCGGCCACACGGCGGGCGGCCGCCCCATCGTCGCCGCCGCCTGGGGCGAGCGCGAGGACCTGCCCGGCCGCAGCTCGGCCAGCCTCGCTTCCGCCCTCTCGGGCGGCGACGCCACGGCCTTCTACGGCAAGGGCGAACGCAAGCGCCAGTCCATCCTCTTCGTCGGCGCCGCACACGGCACCGAGTGGGACGGCACGGTCGCCGCCCTCCACTACCTCAACATCCTTGTCACGGGCCGCGACCTCCTCGGCCGCGAATGGCCGAAGATGGCGGAGAACGGACGAAGGCACCGCTTCGTCCTCATCCCGATCCTCAACGTGGACGGCCGTGAGCGCGCGCTCGACCACGTCCACTGGATCAACTGCGACCCCGACTACTTCATGATGATGTCCCAGGGCCTCACGCGCGACGGCACGATCCTCACCTGGCCCTCCGCCAAGCTCACCTGCCCCATCCCGCCCGACAGCGTGCGGATTCTCGGCACCTACTATAACGACGCGGGGATGAACCTCGTCTACGACGCGCCCTTCGCGACCGACTGCCAGCCCGAGACCGACGCCCTCCTGCGCCTGTGCCGCCGCGAGATGCCCGACTGCATCGTCCTCTCGCACTCCAACAACGGCAGCCTGGTGGACGCCCCTTCCGCCTTCATCCCCACGCACTACAAGCAGAAGGTCCACCAGCTTGCCGCTTGCGTGGGCATGCGCTGCTACAAGGACGGCTTCCCCAAGCGCGAGATGCCTCGCCGCCCCACCTTCTACGCTGGCGAAGTCTTCTACCAGAGCGACGCCGTCTACCACGCCTGCGGCGGGCTGCCCCTCACCGTCGAGTTCCCTTGCGGCTGGCAGAACCTGCCCGACAGCCACCAAGGCATCCTCGACATCGGCCTGGCCGTCCTCGACGAGATTGCCCTCTTCGGGGTCGCGTACCGATTCCGCCCCAAGGACCCTGCCGCGAAGTTCTGAGGCGGCGTGGCGGCTTCACCGGGCCTTCACGTCGTAGCACACGAGCAGCTCGTGGTGGCGCAGGTAGAGGCGCCCGTCGAGGATGACGGGGTGCGCCCACACGTCGCTGCGGCGTCCCTCGCCGCCGGGAAAGGCAAACCGGCTCACGACGCGGAAGTCGCTGGGGTCGGGCTTCAGCAGGGCCATCACGCCTCGCTGAGCGAGGTAGTAGAGCCGCCCGTCGGCATAGGCCATCGAGCCCATCGAGAGCTCGTTCGTGCGGTGCAGGGTCTTGCCCGTCAAGGCATCAATGCAGCCGACACCGTCGTAGCGGCGGTACCACGAGCCCCAGAACACATCGCCGAGGGCGATGAGGCCGCCGTGGCAAGTGTCCAGGTCGGTTCGCCAGAGTTCCTCGGCTCGCACTCCCTCGCCCTCGACGACGATGCGGAGGAGCCTGCCCCCTTCATCGCCGTGAAAGTCGGGCGCGGTGACGAACACGCAATCCTTGTAGAGCACCGGCGTGTTGGCGATGACCTCATAGCGGGTGGGCATGGGCGCGGTCCAGAGCAGCTTGCCCGTATCCGCGTCCACGCCGAACACATGGCGGGCCGAGCAGCTCACCAGGTGGCGCCGCCCGCCAAGTTCAAAGAGAAGCGGCGAAGCGTAGCCGGGGGCGTCGGCCTCCTGCTGCGGCTCTTTGAGTTCGCCCCCGCCGGGCTTCACGGTGCGCTCGAAGACCAGCGGCTCGCTGGCCCAGGCCGTCTCGCCCGTCCTCTTGTCGAGCGCGGCCATGAGCGCCTTCTTGCCGCCGGGCGTGACGATGACGCGGGAGCCGTCCACCAGCGGGTGATGGGCAATGGCCCAGGGAACATTCCGCCCCTCGAACCGCTGGAGCACGTCCACCGCCCAAAGCTCCTTGCCATCGGCAGCGTCGAGGCAGGCGATGCGATTGTGGGCGTTGATGTGATAGAGGCGGCCCTCGTCGTAGGTGCAACTGCCCCGCGCGCCGGGATACGAGCCTCTCCACGACCGGCCGTTCTTCGCCTGCCACTTGGGCTTGCCGTGGAGGTCGAAGGCGAAGATGACCAGGTCCTCCCCCACATCGCCCGTCACGTAGAGGGCGCCATTCGCAATGATGGGCGACGACCAGCCCTTGCCCAGGTCGCGCACGCTCCATAGCGCCTTCGGGCCGCTCTCGGGCCACTCCTGGAGGAGGCCCTTCTCGTCCGAGATGCCGTCCCGTCGCGGCCCGCGCCACTGGGGCCAGCCGGGCTGGGTCGAGGCGACGACTCGGGCCGCCTCGCCCGCCTCCCCCGCCACGGCCAGGAACCCAAGCATCAGCGCCTTGCACACCCTCATCGTGCCTGCTCCTCCGAGCGTCGAAGAAACTGAGCAGGTTCGCAGTGCGAGCTCGAGCCCGTGCCACGGGGCACGGCTTGATGGCCGCGCTACGAACGCCAGAGCGAGCCTCCCCTTGCGATCATCGCAGCATCGCCTGTGGATGTCAACCGCGTTTGATCTGGGCGCCGCGCCGGGCTTAGAATACAGGCCTGCCCACGCCGGCACACGTCCCCCGGGTGCCTCTGGCCATTGTGGCCGCTGGCTCACGGTTCCAGGGGCTCGCGGAGTTCGCAGGCGCGCCGGACACTTGGGGAGGCCCCTATGGCGCAAACGTTCGAAACCTCCGACTGGCAGAGCTACAAGATGAGCTACGGCGAGCCCCATCGCGAGCTGGAGCCGCCGGAACGCGAGATCGCGGTGGTGGACGCCGCGCTGGCGGCGCTCCGCGAGGCGGGCATCCTGCCCCACACCCGCTACGACCGAGCGAAGATGCTGGCCCACCGACGCGCCGTGGCCGAGCAGTTCGAGATTCCGTGGACGGCCATCACCCCGCGCATGCAGCGCCTCCTTTACGCCATCAACGCCATCGCTCAGCCGGCCAACCTGATTGCCGCCGGGGTCTTCTGCGGCAACACCTTCATCTCGAACGCGGGCGCCGGCGTGGGGCCGGGCGCCTGCTACACCGCAAGGAACCTGCTCGGCGTCGAGATCAAGCCCACGGAGGCCGAGCGGGCGGAGCGCAACGTGCGCAAGCTCGACCCCACGGGCATCGCCCGCGTGGTGGCGGCGGACGCCGTGGACGTCTGCCGCGCCTTCCCTGAGCCGATCCATCTGCTCTACCTCGACGCCGACGGCGGGCCCGAGGTCGGCAAGGGCATCTACCTGACGATCCTCCAGGCCGCACTCGACAAGCTGCCGCCCGGGGCCCTCGTGCTCGCCCACAACAGCGTCAACGGCGCGGGCCGCCTCCAACGCTACTTCGCCTTCGTGCGCGACAAGGCGAATTTCCGCGAGAGCCTCAACGTGATCTTCGACGGAGAGGGGCTCGAGGTCTCGGTCAGATGAAGTCCGATCTGCAATCCCCAATGCTCCGCGTCCCATGCCCAGCCAACGCAAGGTGGCTCCGTGGCCACCGCGCTCGTGGGGCATCCACAGGGCTGGGGCCACCTCAGCCGAGCGACGCGGGGCCCCCGGTGCACCCTCGGATGCGCGGGCAGTTCATGGCGCAGGACTTCGCCCGGACGCACCCGAACCGGGCCGAGGCCGGCACCGCGAGCTCCCGCTCGTCCGTCCTGACGCCCTGAACGGAGGCGTTCTCTTGGCCTTCCGCTTCCAGTCGATCCGCAGCGGCAGTTCGGGCAACTGCCTGCTGCTCACGACGGGCGCGACCACGCTGCTGATTGACGCGGGCTTCCGCACCTTGTCGGGGTGCAAGGGCACCCTCGGCGACATCCTGCCCAGGGCGGACGGCGTGGTGGTCTCGCATCTGCACGCCGACCACATCCACCACTACGCGCTCCGCGCCATCGAGGAACTGGGCGTGCCGCTGTGGGTCTCCGACACCCAGACACGCCCCCTCCGCGACAGGCACTTCGCCAGCAGGCCCTTCAGCGGCCTCCGCCTGCACGGCTTCGCCGGACAGCCCTTCCGGATCGGAGAGTTCACCGTTCGGGCGTTCGAGGTGCCGCACCATCCCGACAGCACCACCTACGCCTTCGAGGTCACCTGCCAGCAGCGGGGCGCCACGAGCAAAGCCGTCGTGGCAACCGACTTCTGGGACTGGGCTGGCCTTCGCGCCTGGTTCGACGACGCGGACTTCATCTACCTCGAGGCCAACCACGACCTCGAGCTTCTGCGCCGATACCCTCAACCCAACGCCTACTACCACCTGAGCAACCCCAAGTGCGGCGCACTGCTGGTGCAGGCATTCGAGCACAGCCACGCGCCGCCCCCCGTCGTCATGCTCGGGCACCTGAGCAAGGATAGGAATGAGCCCGCGCTGGCCCAGGACACTGTCTGGAGCGTCCTCGACGGGGCGGGCTACGGCCGCGTGAGGGTGGAAGTCGCGCCCCGTCACGAGCCGTCGGAGCCAGTCCTGATCGCCCCGTGAGCCCGCCCGAGGCGAGCATCGCCCCACGCGGGGTGGCACTCGCCTCAAGAGCGGCCCCGCCGGCTGGGAACCGGGAAACCAGGCGGCCGCTCCGGGCCACCCGCTCCACCCTGGAAGCCTTGATGAGGAAGGCGCGATCTGCGAGAATAGGCTTTGGCGGTTTGGCCCTGCGTCAGGGGATGAAGCCCATGAGACTCTGCTACCACTGCGGCAGGGAGTGGCCCGACGAGGAGCGCCCGGGCTACCACGCCACGTGCACGGGGTGCCATGCCTACGTCTACGTGTGCCTCAACTGCCGCTTCTACGACCGCGCGGCGCCCAGCGAGTGCCAACTGGCCACCACCGAGCCGGTTCGACGCAAGGACCACCCGAACTTCTGCGAGGAGTTCCGGTTCGTCGAAAGGCCGGCCGGCTGGTCGCCCCAGGAGGCGGCCAGGAAGAGCGAGGCGGCGCGCGACAGGTTCGAGCGCCTCTTCAAGAAGCCGTAGCTCATCGCCCGATCAGCACCGAGGCGGGCGAGTTGTCGAGCACGCGCGACGCCGTGTCGCCGAAGGCCATCATGGTCACGCGGCTGCGCCGCAGGGCGCCGATGGCCACCAGGTCGGCCCCCACCTCGTTCACCAGTTGGAAGAGGGCGTCGCCAGCCTCCTGGGTCGTGTAGTGCGGCACGGCCTTCACCTTGTAGGCCCCCAGGTAGGCCACGGCCACGTCGAGCAGCGCGTTGGCCTTCGCCAGGTCGGCGCTGGAGCTGAGGACGTGGACCGTGCCCTTCGCCTTCTCGGCGATGTGGGCGGCGAGCTGGAGCGCGTTGCACGAGTTCTCCTGGCCCGCGTAGCCCACGACGATGTGCTTGAACGTCGGCGGCGTCTCGCGCACGACCATCGCATGGCGTACGAGTTCGCGCGCCAGCGACGAACCCGTGGCCGAGAAGACCCCCGCCGACTCGTCGCTCTCGGCGGCCGAGCCCAGGATCGTGAGGTCCGCCTTCCGCGACAGGTGCGCCACGGCGGCGCGCGGATCGCCCACCTCCATCTGCGCGACGCACTCGATGCCGGCCTGCCGGCATTCCGCCTCGAGGCGCGCCTGCCGGGCCTCGGTGTGCTGCTCGAGCATCCGGCGAATGTGCTCGCTCTCGACCGAGCGCGAGTCGAGGCACGTCAGGGCGTACAGCCGCGCGCGGAACGCTTTGGCGAGCCACTGCGCCGTGGCCATGGCCGACGCGGCGTAGGGACTGTCGCCTGTCTCCACCAGAATCGAGCGAAGCATGCCTCAACCTCCTTCTCCATCGCCGGAGGCCGGGGGGCCCCCAGCGGAGTCGTGCGGTTCCGCGGGGATCTGCGACGACTTGCCGATGAACCAGCGGCCTAGCACCACCAGAATGACCACGGTGATCGCCAGTGCAACCACCATGGCCACGGGGTGTTCGGCAATCGCCTGCACCCGCTCGCGCGCATATTGCCCAAGCAGGGCCAGCGTCAGGCATCCGGCCCCCGAGCCCACCGCCGTGGCGGAAAGCGTGGAGAACCACGACATCCCCAGGATGCGAGCGAGAATCGTCCCGATCACTGCCCCCGTCCCCTGGAACGGGGCGGCCACGAACACAGCCACCCCCACCCACGCCATCCGACGCATCCAGGGATTCGCCTGGAGCACGCGCCAGCCCGCATCGTGACAGGCCGCCAGCCGCTGGCCTAAGGACCCCATCCTCAGGAACACGCTCATGTTGGCCAGCATCACCATGGCCGTGGCCACGTCGCCGTAGACCACCGTGCCTGCCAGAATCCACGGGCTCGGAGGATCCGTCTTCGGAACGTATTGGAAAACCTTCAGGATCACATCGCGCACCACGCCGCCGAAGATGACGAACTTGCCGAAGCCGATGAAGCTCCCGATCTCGATGCCGCTCAGCCAGATCACCATCCCATACCCTGAGACCAGGGCGGCCGCCAGCAGGATCACGCCGAAGCCCAGGACCGGCCCCACCGTCATCGCAATGCGCAAGCGGCGCGGGAAGCGAAGGCTCGGGTCCGACTCGGCGAGTTGCTCCGCCAGTTGGTGGAGCCGGCCCTCGTGTGGTCCCCCGGGCGTGGGCGCAACGCTCATAGCTGCTGGTCTCTCGGTGGCAAGAAAAGAGCCCCGAACCGCCGGCCGGCAGACGGGCCGGCCGCCCGAAGCTCGAAGGTGGCAGCTCAAAGGCTACCTCGGCGAGCGCGAGGCCTCGATCGCCGTGGCCGTAGCTCCCCCCGTCGGGTCCTCGGAGAAGGTCACCACCACTTGGTCACCGGCCTTGAGGTCCGCCAGGGCAGCCCTCCTGCCGTTGAGCGAAATGGCCGCCGTGCGGGACACGCTCATGTGGTTATCATCGCCATCCTTGTCGGTCACCACGATGCGCCGTTGGTCCGCGTCCACGCTCCGCAGCGTGCCCCGCAAGGTCCCCGCCAAACACGGAAGGGCCAGCCCCAGGCACACGAGGAAAACGGCCCACCTCAACCCGATACGCACGCCTGTGAGGCCCCACATGATGTTGCCCTCGCTTCCTGGCATGCTCCGACGGGATTCCCGAATCACATCCTCGCTCTATTGTATACGCGGCACTGCCGCAGTCAAGGGCGCGATGGACACCGCGCGGCCAGAGCGCAGCGCCGTCATCCAGCCACCTCACCCCGGTCCGAGGCAGGCCCCAGCGGCAGGCGCACCCGGGCGTGGGTGCCTTTGCCCGGCTCCGATCCGATCAGGATCCGCCCGCCGTGGTCGTCCACAATCTTCGCGGCCACGGTGAGCCCGATGCCGGTGCCCCCCGACTTGGTGCTGAAGAACGGGTCGAAAATTCTCGCGAGTTGCTCGGGCTCGATGCCGCGGCCCGTGTCCGAGATGGTCACGATCACCCCATCCCGGCCGCGCTCGCTGGCCACTGTCACCTCGCCCGCCCTCGGAATCGCCTCGAACGCGTTCCGGATCAGGTTCGCGAACGCCTGCTCGAGCTGCGAGGCGTCCGCGAGGATCGGAGGGAGGGCGGGCTCGAGCTTCTCCGTCACGCGAATCCGTTTGCCCTCTCGCGCGGGCTCGCACTGGACGAGCGCGCGCTGGAGCGCCAGATTCACGTCCGTGGGCACCTTCCGGGGCTCGCCGGGCTTCACAAAGTCCATGATGCCCCCCAGCAGCCGCTCGAGGCGCTCGGTCTCCTCCACGATGATCGTGGCGTAGCGTGCCGCCTGGGGGGGCAGCGCGCGCACCCGCAGGATCCGCCGCCCGAAACCGCCGATGGTCGAGAGAGGGTTGCGGATCTCGTGCGCCACGCGCGACGTCAACCGCCCCACGTCCGCCAGCCGCTCGCTGAGGATGAGCTGGCACTGGGCCTGCCGGAGTTGCGCAAGCTGCCGCTCCAGGGCCTCGTGCGTGTCGGTGGCGTGGAGGGCCAGCCCCACCACGTTCGCAATGGCCTCCAGCGCCAGGCGGTCGCTCTCCCCGAACGAGTCGGCCTCGCGGCACTCCACGTCTATCACCGCCACGATATTCCCATCCTTCACCACGGGCGTGCACAGCTCGGACGCGCAATGCACCTCGCGGCCCGGCGGCTGCACGTAGCGTGGGTCCTTCGAAGCATCGGCCACGATCACGGTCCGCCTCTCGCGCACGGCCAGGCCGATCACCCCCACCTCCAGCGGCTGGCGGTACGCCGGCTCGCGGTCCATCTCGCGCGGAGGGGCCTGCGCCACGAGCACCACCTCCGCCTCGGCCGGGCGCACCTCGAACACCGAGGCCTCGAAGTACGAGAAGTGACGCACGATCGACTCGGCGACCGCCCGGTAGATCCCCTCGCGCGAAGGGAGCCCCAGGGCCACCTGGCTCACCTCATTGATCACCTGGAACCGAGCCAGCACCCGCCCGTCCTGGGCCTCCACGGCTCCTCTCCTCATCGTTCCCGCCCCGTGTCGGAGTATACAGGAATCCCTCAGCGGATCAATGCCGCACACCTCGCCCAGTAGGACCCCCAGCCCTGGCGGTTCAGTTGCCGCTCGCCCGCACTGTCTTGGAAACCAGACACGCGCCGCCATACCTGCTCAACTCTCTCGCCGCCGGGAGTTGAGCAAGTATGGCGCTTTGGCGATCCGGGCTGCTCTATGGCCTTTCCGCCCATACTTGCTCAAATCTCTCCCCCTCTCGGTTGAGCAAGTATGGCGCCACGCCTCGTCCCTATTGGACGCGGGAGCGTCCCAATGTTCGCCCCCACGCAGAGCGTAGGGGCGAGAGACGCTGCAATCACGCCTCGTCCCTACACTCCGCTTCGGGACGCGTCCTTTGGCCTTTCCTCACTCCTCGTCCCTACGCTCCGCGTGGGGACGCATCTCTTGGCCGCTCCGCGGCCGCTTCTTTGCGGATTGGAGAGCCATCCCAACCTCCCGCGGGTCCGCAACCCGCGGGAGGTTCGTGCGGCCGGCGACGTTCGTCGTGCCGCTCTCAGCCCGCACTGGAGCACTCAACACCATACGCGCGCTGTTGACTCCCCAGCGCACACTCATATAGAATGGACTTAGATGACGGCTACTGGGGAAGAGAATGCCCAACACATGCACTCGAGCGCTGATGACGGCCTGGCTGCTGTTGCCCGTCGGCACAGCGGGTGCCGTGCCGATGGACCCGCCGCCCACCGATGCGCCCCGCAAGGACAAGCAGCCCCCTGCCCCCAAGCCCGATGCGGTGGCCGCGCTCATCGCCGCGCTCGGAGCGACCGACTGGCAGTCGCGCGATAAGGCCCTTCGCGAGCTCGTGGCACTGGGCGACGCCGCGCGCCCGGCCCTCCGTGAGGCCACTCGGAGCCGGGACGCCGAGGTCCGCTGGCGCGCCACCTATGCCCTGTCGCTGCTCGACATTGCGTTGGAGCCCGCCCAGACCGACCCCGCGCGCGTTCTCTATGCCTCGGCGGCGCGCGCCCGAGCCCAGGCCGACGGCCTCGAGGCCGCCCGCCAGCTCTACACCGAGGTTCTCGAGCGCTTCCCCAACACCCGCTGGGCCGAGGCCGCGCGCGAGCGCCTCGCCGCCATCCGCGGGCCCAAGGCCCCGGGCAGTCGGCCGGCAGCCACACCCGAGGCCATTCAGCAGCTCATCGCTTCGCTGGGCCAGCCGGCCTGGGCCGAACGCCAGCGCGCCTCACGCGAACTCGCCGCGCTCGGGGCCGCGGCACGCCCAGCCCTCGAGGCCGCGTCTCAGAGCGCGGACCCCGAGGTCGCGTGGCGGGCGAAGGCGCTCCTTCAACGCCTCCAGCCCCCCCAGGACCCCGCCGCCAAGCCCCGCGGCGAGGGCAAGCTCATGGTCGAGGTCCTCGGCCAGGGCGCACCGCACGAACGCCGGGAGTTCGAGCCGAACGACCTCGACGCCCTCGCCCGAGCGCTCGCGGCCGATGATGCCGGCGATGTCGCCCGCGCCCGCGAAGTTCTGCTCAACCTGGGCGCCGATGCCGTGCCGCCGCTCTTGCGCGCCCTGGAGGCCTGCGACGAGACGACCACCGTCGAGATCATAGACCTGCTCCGCCAGATCACCCGGCAGCCCCTGGGCTTCGACCCCGCTCTGTGGCTGGCCTGGTGGCGCGAGCAGGGCGAGCGAGGGCCTCGTTGACATGCCGCGCGTCCCCAAGGTTTCCCCTCCCTTTCTCGTGCTCCTCCTCGCGGCCGCGCTGGGCGCCGCGGGCGAGCCTCCCCTGCCGGCCGACCCGGCGGCCCTTGTCCCGCGCCTCGGCGATCCGGCCTGTGCGGCGCGCGACGCGGCCCTCGAGGCCCTGGTGGCCCTCGGCCCCAAGGCCGTGCCCGCCCTCCAGAAGGCCGCCGAGGGCAGCGACGCCGAGGTCCGCTGGCGCGCCCTCGCGGCCTTGCGGCGCATCCACTGGCAGATCGGGCCGAAGCTGGCGGAACGCATCGGCGACCTGATGGACGGCTTCGAGAAGCGCCCCATCGGCCAGCGCGAGATGGTCTGCCGCGACCTGGCCATCGTCGGTCTGAGCGACTCCATCCCCACCCTCAAGCGCATCCTGGCCACCGACCCGAGCAACGCGGTGCGTCAGGCGGCGGCTCGCGCACTGGTGCTCCTGGGCGACGAGGGCATCGCGGCCCTCCTCGAAGCCGGCGTGAAGACCGATGGCCTCAACCCCTACACCGTCGCGGTCAGGATCCACCTCGGCAACTCGTACCTCGAGCGCTCCGAGTATGAGAAGGCCCTCGAACAATACAAGAAAGCCATCGAGCTCGAGCCCAAGAACTCCATCGTCCTCTACAACGTCGCCTGCACCTATTCCCGGATGAAGAAGATCGAGGAGGCCCTGGACGCCCTCGAGCGCGCCGTCGAGTGCGGCTACCGCGACGTCGGCTGGATGGAGAAGGACGCCGACCTCGACAACCTGCGCGACGAGGCCCGCTACAAGGCCCTCGTCCGCCGCCTCCGCGAGAAGGCCGACTAGGAGCCTGTCCGAGAATCCGCGTGAGGCTGCGACGCCGCCGATTCGGG
>DAOOIT010000112.1 GCA_035384565.1 Planctomycetota bacterium
GCGGGAGGTTAGATGGGTTGTCTCGTCTTTGGGTCCTATCGGTCCCATCCGTCCTATCGGCTCTATTCCCCTCACCCACAGGTACGCATAGCCGCCAGTGGTTCGCCAGTAGCTCCGGAGCTTATGGCGACCGTGCCGTGTGCATGCTCTTGCCGTGAAGACACTTCGGGCGGGCAGGCTCGACGCAAGAAAATCGTTCCGTACTGCCAAATATCCTCTTACCTACGCGTTGGCCTGCGGCCAGCCGCAACCGAGGGTGGACAAGGTGGACAGTGTGAACACCGTGGACTCCGATGCCCGCCCGCTCTTCGCTGTTTGCACCTGCCCACTCTGTCCACAATGTCCACCGTGTCCACCTTGTGTTTTCCGGGAACGCACACTATCCTATCGCACAGCGCGGGCGCCCGCGAGGTTGGGACTGTAAAGGGGCTGCACATGAGCGGCTGGCGACTGGCGTTGTGCGCGACTCTGCTCGCGTGTTCGGCCGCGCTCGGCGGCGAGGGCGCGCTGCCGCCGAAGCAGCTCTTCACCTGGGAGGAGCTGCCGCCCATCCCCAGCCGCCTTGGCGTCGGTGGGCCGTTTGTAGGCGTCAGCGGTGGCGACCTCATCGTTACCGGCGGCGCTAATTTCCCTACCCCCCTCTTCGAGGGGGGCAAGAAGCAGTGGGTGGATACGGTCTTCAGCCTGGACCCTCGGAGAATGAGCCGCGAGGATGGGGAGTGGGGAGCGATGGCTCGCCTTCGCCAGCCGCTTGCCTATGGGGCCTCGGTGACGTGGAAGGACAACCTGGTGTGCATCGGCGGCTGCGATGCCGAGAGGTGCTGCACCCTTGTGTTCCGGTGGGTCAGGCAGTTCGAGCCCGACTTCCCGCCTCTCCCCAAGCCCTGCGCGATGATGGGCGCGGCGCTGATCGGCGACACGATCTACGTGGCGGGCGGGCAGGAAACGCCGACCGCGACCGAGGGGATGAGGAACTTCTGGGCACTCGACCTGTCAAAGCCAGGCGCCAAGTGGCAGGAGCTTGAGCCCTGGCCCGGGCCGGGGCGCGTCCTGCCGGTCGTGGCCGCGCAGAGCGATGGCTACGAAACGCAGGTCTACGTGATCAGCGGCGCGGAGCTGTTCGCCGGCCCCGACGCCAAGCCGGCCCGCCGCTATCTGACCGACGGCTACGCCTACAGCCCGAAGGCGAAGACGTGGCGGCGCATCGCCGACGCGCCGCGGCCCGTCGTGGCCGCGCCCGCCATCGCCAGCGGCCAGGCGCACATCCTCGTCTTCGGCGGCGACGATGGGGCGAACGCGAACCGCGTCCAGGAGCTGAAGGACAGTCACCCCGGCTTCTCCCGCGACGTCCTGGGCTACCATACGATCACGAACACCTGGGCGAAGCTGGGCGAGATGCCCCTCGGCCAGGTCACAACGGTCGCCGTCCGCTGGCAGGGCGGCATTGTGATCCCCAGCGGCGAAATCCGCCCAGGCGCCCGCACGCCCAAGGTTTTCATCGCTCGGCCGGTGGAGCGCGAGACCCATTTCCAGGCCCTCGACTACATGGTGCTCGCGGCGTATCTCCTCGCCCTGGTCGCCATCGGCTTCTACATTGCGCCCCGTGAGAAGAGCACCGACGACTTCTTCCTCGCCGGCCGCCGCGTGCCCTGGTGGGCGGCGGGGCTGAGCATCTTCGGCACACAGCTCAGCGCCATCACATTTCTCTCCATCCCCGCCGCCGTCTTCGCCACCGACTGGGTGCCGTTCCTCGCCAACCTGTGCATCGTGCTCGTCGCGCCCGTGGTGGTCTACTTCTACCTGCCGTTCTTCCGGCGGCTGAACGTCACGACGGCCTACGAATACCTGGAGAAGCGGTTCAACCTGGCCGTGCGGCTCTTCGGCAGCGTGTCGTTCATCCTCTACCAGCTCGGGCGGATGGGCATCGTGGTGCTCCTGCCCGCGCTCGCGCTGTCCGCGGTGAGCGGGCTGGACGTCACCGCCTCCATTCTCATCATGGGCGTGCTGGCGACCTTCTACACGGTGCTCGGCGGCATCGAGGCCGTGATTTGGACCGATGTGCTCCAGGTCTTCGTGCTGATGGGCGGGGCCGTGCTGTGCCTGGGCGTGATGGCGGCGGGCACGGAGGGGGGCCTCGGCGGCCTCGCGGCACAGGGCGCCGCCGATGGGAAGTTCCGCCTCGTCAACTGGACCTGGGACTGCACGGCGATGTCGCTGTGGGTCGTCGTCCTGGGCAATTTCCTCACTGTGCTCGTGCCCTACACCACCGACCAGGCGGTCGTGCAGCGCTACCTGACCACGCGCGACGAGAGGTCGGCGGCGCGCTCGATCTGGACGAATGCCTTCCTAAGCGTGCCGGCGTCGCTGCTGTTCTTCGGCATCGGCACGGCGCTCTACGTCTTCTACAAGAGCCGGCCCGCGTTGCTCGACCCGGCGCAGGAGAACAACGCGGTCTTCGCGTCGTTCATCGCCCGCGAGCTGCCGGTTGGGGTCTCGGGCCTCGTCATCGCGGGCGTGTTCGCCGCCGCCATGTCCACCCTCGACAGCTCGATGAACAGCATAGCGACGGCGCTGGTGACCGACTTCTATCGCCGTCTCAGGCCGGCTGCCGACGACCGCCGGTGCCTTCGGCTGGCCCGCTGGCTCACGGGCATTCTGGGGGCGTTGGGCACGGGCGCCGCGCTGCTGCTGGCGGCCCTCAACATCCGCTATCTGTGGTTCTTCTTCACCAGCATGCTCGGGCTGCTCGGCGGCGCGTTGGCGGGGGTGTTCGCATTGGGCATCTTCACCCGGCGGGCCAACGGGGCGGGCGCGCTCATCGGCGGGGCGGCCGGCATCGCGGCCTCGGCCTTCGCCTGCTATGGCACACCCATCCACTTCTACCTCTACGGCGCGATCGGCGTGGCCGTGGCCTTCGCCGTCGGCTACGCGGCCAGCTTCGCCTTCCCCCGCGCGGCCCGGCCCCTCGATGGCCTGACCGCGTTCACGATGCGGAAGGCCGCTGATCCTGCCCTTTACCCGCCGGGGCGTTCGTGATAGGATGAGGGCATGTCGAGAGTTGATTCACTGCGAATGGACAAGTCTGCCTTTTCCGTGGCGCCTCTCTCCGCCGCGTCGGATGAGCGGGAGTACTGGCTCTCACGGACCCCGCAGGAGCGCCTCGAGGCCCTGGAGACCATGCGGCAGATCCTCTATGGCTACGACCCATCTACCGCCCGACTTCAGAGACTTCTTGAGGTTGCTCAACGAGAACCGCGTTGAGTACCTCCTCATCGGCGGCCACGCCGTGGGCTACCACGGCTATCCCAGGGGCACCGCCGACATGGAGGTCTGGGTGGCGATCAGCCCGGAGAACGCGCAGCGGCTGGCGCGCACGCTCCAGCAGTTCGGCTTCTCTGCCCCCGAGGTGCAACCCGACCTCTTCCTGAAGCCAGACCAGATCATCCGCATGGGCGTGCCGCCGCTGCGGATCGAGATCGCCACCTCGATCTCCGGCGTGCGCTTCGAGGAATGCTACGCCGCCAGGGTGATCGGCGTTCTCGATGGCATCGAGGTGAACCTGATCAGCCTGCCGCACCTGAGAGCCAACAAGCAAGCCTGCGGCCGGCACAAGGACCTGGACGACCTGGAGAACCTGCCGGGCGCCTGCTGAGGCCCCGGCACAAGGCGGAGGCGCACATGAGGCGAGCGTGGCTGGTGGTGGCTCCCCTGCTCCACGCCACGGCGGCGGCGGCAGGCGACTTGGCGTTCGTCGAAAGGGGCGCACCGAAGCTGGTCCGAGAGGTCGGGGCGAAATGGAAGCAGGCGGACGGCGCGCTCGAAGGCGGCGGCGTGAACAACTTCCTCTTCGCGGGCAAGGCGCTCGGGCCAGGCGATTTCCACGTCAGGGCACGCCTGGCCATCACCGGCCTCAAGAGCAGCGCGGCCTCGTTCACCTTCGACGGCCATAGCCACTTCGGCTTCGACGGGCGGGGCGGCCAGTTCTTCGTGGAAGGCCCGCTCCTCGGCGGCGCGACGAAGATGCTCAAGCCCAATGCCGACCTCATCGCCGAAGGCAGGCCCTTCCTCTTCGAGGCGGTCCGCAAGGGCGACGAGATCGCCTTCTTGCTCGACGGCAAGGAAGCGCATAGGATACCCTTCAAGCCCACGGGCGACCTCAGCTTCGGCTTCCGCCCCTGGAGAAGCACCATGCAGATCAGCGAGTTCTCCGCCGAAGGCAACCTCATCGATCCCCCCAAGCCCCTCGAAGGCCAGGTGGACGTCTTCATCAGCGGCCAGGACGGCTATCACACCTACCGCATCCCCGCGGTCATCGTGACGCCGAAGGGCACGCTGCTCGCCTTCTGCGAGGGGCGGAAGAACAGCTCCAGCGATACGGGCGACATTGACATCGTGCTCAAGCGCTCGACCGACGGCGGGAAGACGTGGGGCAAGATGCAGGTCGTCGCCGACCACGGCCCACACGTCATCGGCAACCCCTGTCCCGTAGTGGACCGCGCCACAGGCACCATCTGGATGCCGCTGACCCGCAACCGCGGCGACGAGCCGGAAAGCCAGATTATGAAGGGCACGACGACTGAGCCGCGAACCGTCTGGCTCACCAAGAGCACCGACGACGGCCTCACCTGGAGCGAGCCGGTCAACATCTCCGAGACGACCCGCCAGCCCCACTGGCGCTGGTACGCCACCGGGCCGGGCGTTGGCATCCAACTGAAGAGCGGCCGCCTGCTCATCCCCTGCGACCACTCGGACCATTCGGACCCCAAAGCCCACCCCTACCGCTCCCACGTGATTTACAGCGACGACCACGGGGCGACGTGGAAGCTCGGCGGCACCATCGCCGACCGCGTGAACGAATGCCAGGTCGCCGAACTCGCCGACGGCGCGCTGATGATGAACATGCGCTCCTATCACGGCAGAAACCGCCGCGCCATCTCCGTCAGCAAGGATGGCGGCCTCACCTGGAGCGAGCCGACCCTCGACGATGCCCTCATCGAGCCCGTGTGCCAGGCCAGCTTCCTCCGCTACACCCTGGCCGGCCCGCAGGACCCTTCGATTTCGTTCAGGGCAGGCAGGAACCGCCTGCTCTTCTCGAACCCTGCGAGCACGAGCCGCGTGAACATGACCGTCCGCCTCAGCTACGATGAGGGCAAGACCTGGCCCGTGGCGAGGACCATCAACCCCGGCCCCTCGGCCTACTCGTGCCTCACCGTGCTGCCCGATCTCACCATCGGCTGCCTCTACGAGCGCGGCGACCGCAGCGCCTACGAGAAGATCACCTTCGCGCGCTTCACACTCGGCTGGCTGACGGACGGATCGGACCGGCTCGAGGCCCGACCGGAGTAGCAGGGCCGTTGCGCTGCGCCGACAGTTGGGGTACCATCCTGGCACAGTGGAAAGGGAGAATGGGATGCGTTGGCTGGCTGCGAACACGATCGTGGTGCTCATGCTGGCGCTTGCGATCCCCTGCGAGGCAGCGGGCCGAGGGGGGCCGCGCCCCGATGCGCCGAAGCAACAAGGCACCATCTCGGGCAAGTTCACCGGCTACCTGCTCGCGGATGCAGGCCCCTGTTGGGTCTTCCGCTACAAGAAGCTGGACA
Source organism: Planctomycetota bacterium (assembly GCA_035384565.1). Classification (NCBI taxonomy): domain Bacteria; kingdom Pseudomonadati; phylum Planctomycetota; species Planctomycetota bacterium. Next base: position 5,601 of record DAOOIT010000112.1, read on the forward strand.
AGGCTCTGACAACCATTGTGAACCCCAACGGCAGCGTTTCGGCGTACGTGCCGACCTGGGTGGTGAGCCTGAGCCTCGACGCCCAACAGGCCGAGCGGTGGCTCAAGGTGGGCGCCGCCTCGCCGCTCATCCATCCCAAGCTGGCCACGCCTCCGATGCTGAAGGAGGTGACGAGCGCGAGAGAGGCAGTTGCCGAGATGGCTCGCCGCCCCTCGGAAGGGCCGTCGTGGACGGGTCTGTGGCTGAACGTGCCAGTGGTAGTAGACCCAGACCTTCAGGCGTTGAAGGCCCTGCGCGCCCGACACGCATGGCAGGGCGGGAACATTGATGAATGGCTCAAGATCGAGCGCCCCGAGCAGCTCTGGTTCCGCGACCCTCTGAAGGCACAGGAGCACCTGGACGCCGATATGCGGGTCCTCAAGGAGATAGAGCTTCTGCCCGAGACGCAGATGAGCAGGAACGGAGTGGTTCTCTCGAAGGACTTCGTCGTGGCCACGGAGACACCAGAGGCCCTGCCGTTGGGCCAGTCGGGGCATCTGGGCCTGCGCTTCTTCGTCCGGCGAATCGTGGACGGCGACCTCTATGTTCCCGATGCGCTCAACAGGGACCAGCTCCTGAGGCCCGGCATGCGAGGCGGCAGTGGGCTGAGCAACCGCAACAGGCTTCGCGTGGACGGAGCGGGCGGCTTCGGAAGCAAGGACCTCTCGCTCGGAGACAAAGACCCCCTCGGAGACGGCAAGTGGCACGCGGTCGAGATCCTGCACCACCAGGGCGTGTTCAAGCGCTGGATTGACGGCGTTCTGGAGGAGAAGAAGGAGCTCTTCCGCCCTCAGCGGCTGCACTTCTCGGCGTCCCCAGATCCGGTGCTCCTGGCGGACATCCAGACGACCCTGAAGGCAGCCTCGGGGAAAGAGGCGCCTGAGTACGACCCCGGCCCCGCTGGCGGCCGCCACATTCGCCGCTGAGGCGCGGGCACGAGCGACCGCTTCCCTGCTCACACAGAGTCCGAATCCTCCACAAGAGGAGCTGTCCACAGATGCTCACCCCGCGACTGGCCGCTGCCGTCCTTGTCCTCGCGCTCGCCGCACCCGGCCGAGGCGCCGCGCCCCCCGACTACTCCGGCCCGGGCTCTGCACCCCTGGCCCAGGCGAACGGCGAGAACGCCAACCGCCTGATGGGCATCAACCTGGCCGGCATGGCCGACTGGAGCACCGAGCTGCCGTTCGTGGACGCCTTCCGTCAGGCCCGCCACTGGATCAGCCAGCGGCAGGGCCAGCCCTGGGGCAAGGGGCCGGCCCTCGCGCTCGACGAGCACGGCTGGGTCGCACGGCTCGAACCCGGCTGCCGCGCCGAAACGCCCATGCTCACCTTCGCCGGCCACAAGCCCGCGGGCGAATACGTGCTGCTCTACGACGGCGAGGGCGAGATCGGCTTCCACGGCGGCAAGGTCGTCACGTCGGCCCCGGGGCGCATCGTGGTGACGCTGGACAGGAATGCCGACGGCATCTTCCTGAGCCTCCGTTCCGTGAACCCGCAGAATCCCCCGCGGAACTTCCGATTCCTGCTGCCCGGCCACGAAGGCACCTACCAGGCCCAGCCCTTCCGTCCAGGCTTCCTCGAACTCTGGAAGGGGATGAACACCTACCGCTTCATGGACTGGATGCACACGAACGGCTCGGAGGTGGCCGAGTGGGCCGACCGCCCGAAGGTCACCGACGCGACCTGGACGCTCAAGGGCGTGCCGCTGGAGGTGATGATTGACCTGTGCAACCGCCAGCTCGTCAACCCCTGGTTCTGCATGCCGCACAAGGCCAGCGACGACTACGTGCGGCAGTTCGCCGCGATGGTGCGCGACCGCCTCGACCCCACGCTGCACGTCTACGTGGAGTACTCGAACGAGGTCTGGAACAACATGTTCCCGCAGACCCGATACGCGCAGGAGAAGGCCCTGTCGCTGGGCATCGGGCCGAAGGAGCGGCCCTGGGAGGCGGGCGGCAAGTACTTCGCCCAGCGCTCCGTCGAAATCTTCGCGATCTGGGAAGAGGTCTTCGGCGGGCGCGACCGCCTCGTGTGTGTGCTGGCCTGGCAGAGCGGCAACGCCTGGTGGCTCGAAAACATCCTGCTGCCGTGGAAGGACACGGTGAAGCACGTGGATGCCGTGGCCAATGCCCCCTACCTCCAGATGTGCGTGTCGCCGAGGGGCAAGCCCAGCGCCGACGAGGTGGCGGGCTGGACGGTGGAGCAGGTGCTCGATTACCTCGAGACCAAGGCCCTGCCCGACTCGGCGAAGGGCATGCAGGCCGTCAAGAAGCTGCTCGACCGTCACGGCCTGCGCTTCATCGCCTACGAGGGCGGCCAGCACGCCGTCGGCGTGGGCGGCGGCGAGAACAACGAGAAAATGACTGAGCTCTTCCACGCCGCCAACCGCCACCCTCGCATGGGCGACCTCTACCGCAAGTACTACACCGCCTGGCGCGAGGCCGGCGGTGACCTCTTCTGCACCTTCTCCTCCGTCGGCCGCTACAGCAAGTGGGGCTCGTGGGGCCTGGCCGAGTACTGGGACCAGACGCCCGACGACTGCCCGAAGCTCAAGGCCACGCTCGACTGGAACCGCGCCAACCCGTTCGACAATCAGCCGCCCGCCATCGAGCTGCCCGCCGAGGCAACGGCCCGAGTCGGCGAGCCGCTCAAGCTCAAGGCCGCCATCGCCGACGACGCGAGGACGCGGATGGCGGTGATCGTCGGCTGGAGCAGTTCGGAGCCCGACGCCGTGGCCTTCTCTAACGCGCGCAGCGCCGAGACCGAGGCCCGATTCGCCAAGGCCGGCTCCTACACGCTCCTGCTGCGGGCGTCGGACGGCTTCGCGCGCAGCGAGCGCGCCATTGCGGTGAAGGTGGAGTGAGCGATGAGGCGAGCCGTCGTTTGCCTCGCGTTCGCCTTGTTGTTCCCCGGAGGCGCCATGGCGCAAACCCTCGTGCCGCAGATTGACGGCGACTGGTGGCAGGTGGCGGGCGACCCCGACCTCGGGCCGCTGACTGACCCGAAGCAGCAGCCCGTGGACTTCGCGGTGTGGCAGGCGGCCGACGGCTCGTGGCAGCTCTGGTCGTGCATCCGCCACACCCGCTGCGGCGGCAAGACGCGCCTCTTCCACCGCTGGGAGGGCCGCCAGCTCACCGACCGCGACTGGACGCCGAAGGGCGTGGCCATGCAGGCCGACGTCCGCTTCGGCGAGACGCCGGGCGGCCTCCAGGCGCCCCACGTGCTCCGCGTCGGCGACGTCTTCCATATGCTCTACGGGGACTGGGTGCACATCTGCCACGCCACGAGCCGCGACGGCAAGGTGTTCGAGCGTGTCACCGACGCCGCGGGCCAGGCGGGCCTGTTCGGCGAGGGCGCCGACGCCAACGCCCGCGACCCGATGCTGCTGCGCGTGGGCGACCTGTTCCACTGCTACTACACGGCCTACCCCGGCGGCAAGGGCGCCGTCTTCTGCCGAACTTCGAAGGACCTCGCGGCTTGGAGCGAGGCGAAGACCGTGTCGGCCGGCGGCTCGGCCGGCGACGGGCCGTTCTCCCACGAATGCCCGCACGTCGTCCGCCTGGGCGAGGGCGGCCCCTACTACCTCTTCCACACCCAGCGCTATGGCCAGAACGCGCAGACCAGCGTCTACGCCTCGAAGGACCCGCTGAACTTCGGTCCGGGCGATGACTCCTGCCTCATCGCCCGCCTGCCCGTCGCCGCGCCCGAGCTCATCCTGCACGAGGGCAAGTGGTACATCGCGGCGCTGTTGCCCAGCCTCAAGGGCATCCGCATCGCCCGGCTCAGGTGGGAGCCGAAGGCAGGCCCTCTCGCGCCGCGTAACACCTCAGCCGAATGAAGTGGGGCCTCCGGCACGCACCTCAGAGGGCGCGGCAGTTCGTAGTGCGGGCTTCAACCCGTACTGGACGTCGAGGATACGGCCTGAAGGCCGCACCACAAACTCCGCTTCACTCGGTTGAAGTGTTACCGCGCCGTCACTTCGCCTTGCCCTTGAGCCGCTGGCGGAGTCGTTGGAGCGGCCCCCGTCGCCCACCCCAGAGCGGCTCGTCCAACTCGACGGCCCACTTGGCCCAGGCGTTGCTGAGGTCGGTGAGAACCTCGGGCTTCTCCGCGGCCAGGTTCCGGCTCTCGCCGATGTCGGCGGCCAGGTCGTAGAGTTCGCTGACGCCGGCGCGCGGCTGGACGAATTTCCAGTTGCCCTTGCGCGCTGCCGCCTGGGCGCCGAAGCGCCAGAAGAGCGCCTCGTGCGGCGCCTCGGCCCTCGCGCCCTTGAGGAACGGCAACAGGTCCACCCCGTCGAGCTTGGCCTCGGGGGGCGCCGGCGCGCCCGCGGCGGCCAGGGCGGTGGGCAGAATGTCGAGGCTGATGACGGGCTGGTCGAACGTCTTGCCCGCGGGGAGCTGGGCCTTCCACTGGATGATGAACGGCACGCGGATGCCGCCCTCGTACACGGTGCCCTTGCTGGCGCGGAGCGGGCCGTTGGACGAGGCGTTGGCCTGCGGCGGCCCGCCGTTGTCGCTGAGGAAGAAGATGAGGGTGTCCCGCTCGATCCCCGCGTCGCGGAGCTTCTTGAGCACGGCCCCGATCGCATCGTCCATCGCCGACAGCATGGCCGCATAGGTGCGGCGGTTGCCCTGGAGGTTCGGGAAGCGGTCGAGGTACTTCGCCGGCGCCTGCAAGGGGTTGTGGACGGCGTTGAAGGTGAGATAGAGGAAGAACGGCTCCTTCTGGTGCCGCTCGATGAAGGCCACGGCCTCGCGGGCGAAGGCGTCGGTGAGGTACTCCGGCTCGTTCACGCCCTCGGTGCCGCGTAGGATGCCGCCGCGGCGGCCGCCGCCCGCGTTCGTGTAGGAATGGGCGCCGCCGAGGAAGCCGAAGAACTCGCTGAAGCCACGCTGGAGGGGGTGGAACTTCGCTGCCGCGCCCAGGTGCCACTTGCCCACCATGCCCGTGGCATAGCCGGCGGCCTTCATACGCTCGGCGAACGTCGTCTCGGTGAGCGGCAGCCCCACGTCGGCCTCGGGCGTGGGGCCAGGGTTGAACTCGTGGCCGAAGCGCTGCTGGTAGCGGCCCGTCATCAGGCCCGCCCGCGTGGGGCTGCACACGGGGCAGCTCACGTAGCCGCTGGTGAACCGCACGCCGCCGGCGGCCAGGGAGTCAATGTGCGGCGTCGGAATGTCCTTGCCGCCATGCACGCCGATGTCGGCGTAGCCCAGGTCGTCGGCGACAATGACCAGGACATTGGGCTTGGCGGGCGGTCCGCCCGGGGCCTCGGCGGTGCCCAGGCGCCCGGCGGCCACGCCCGCGGCCAGCGTGGCCAGGAACCCCCGGCGTGGCATCGTGGATTGGCGCATCTGACTCTCCTTCGAGCCCCCTTCCCCACTATGCTATGCGCTTTCCATTGGCAGATCAACGGCTGACTTGCGGGCGGGTGTGGGCCGGAATTGTAGGCAGGGTGATTGTCTCTGGAGCCTGAAGGGCTCG
>DAOOIT010000113.1 GCA_035384565.1 Planctomycetota bacterium
AGCCCGCTGACGCCGGCAACGCAGCCCACGGGGATTCTTGGACAGGCTCCTAGCCGTTGACCACCTCGAACGTCGCGGCGCGCTCGGGGCTCTCTTTGTAGCCGATGCGGATGGCCCGGGCGCGCACGGTGGTCGCGCCGGCCGGCAGCCGCAACGGCTCGGTGTAGAGCCGCCAGCGCACCTTCTCCCCCGGCTCGAACGTGTAGGCGATGGAGGCGCCCTGGGTGGCGCTGTGGAGTTGGAGGGCAACGGGCGCGCGATAGCGGCCGCCCTCGGGCGCCGGCTCCCGGCCCGGGCCCTCGCCGCAGAGGGGCACGAAGACAGGCGGCGCCGTCGTCGGCTGCGCGCCGTCGGGGTACCAGCGGCGGACCATCTCGGATTCGGGGATGTCCCCCAGGTCGCCCACCGCGCGGCGCCAGCCGTCGAGCGCCTCGCGCAGGCGCTCGAGCTCGGGCCGGTACGCGGGGTCATCCGCCAGGTTGCGAATCTCCCACGGGTCGGCCTCGGTGTCGTACAGCTCCTCGACGGGGCGGGGGCGGAACAGGATGTCCTGCGGCGGGACCAGTTCGCCGGCCAGGTGGAGGCGCCACATCTCCTCGACGATGGGGTGGCGATTGTGGTAGGGCACCCAGAGGAGATAGGGCAGGTCGGGGCGCCAGTGGCGGATGTATTTGAACCGCCTGTCGCGGGCGGCGCGGACCATGTCGTAGGCCTCGTCGTGCCGGTCGCGGCTGGCGAAGACGTAGTCGCGCGGCGCCGCGGCCTGCTCGCCGAGGAACGCCCGGCCCTGCATGTGCGCGGGCACCGCCACGCCGGCCGCCGAGAGCATGGTGGGGCCGAGGTCAATCGTGCTCACGAGCCGCTCGCTCACGGAGCCGGGTGCCAGGCGGCCGGGCCAGCGGGCGATCATCGGGATGCGGATGCCGGAGTCGTAGGGCCAGCGCTTGCCGCGCGGCAGCGGGCCGTGGTCGCTCCAGTGCAGGACGAGGGTGTTCTCGGCCAGGCCGTCCTCCTCGAGCTGTGCGAGCAGTTGGCCCAGCTCGCGGTCGCTCTCCTCGATGTGGGTGTACATGCGGGCCATGGCGAGGCGGACCTTCGGCGTGTCGGGGAAGTAGGGCGGCAGCTCGATGGCGGCGGGGTCGAACGTTGGCTCGGGGCACTTCTCGGGCCACATGCCGCTCTCGTGGGTGCGCGTGGGGTTGAAGACGGCGAAAAAGGGCTGGCGCGTGTCGGGGCGGTTGCGCCAGTGGGCCGTGGTGCTCAGCTCGTCCCAGGCGGTCAGCGGCGGGTCGAACTGGTAGTCGGTCTTGACGTTGTTGGTGCAGTAGTAGCCGGCGGCGCGGAGGTACTCGGTGAAGCACTTCACGTAGTGGGGCACGACGGCCGAGTAGGGGGTCGGCAACTCGGGCGTGGCGGGGTGGGTGTGGGCCGTGCGCATGTGGTGCGTGCCGATCGAGATGGGGTACATGCCGGTGATGACGGCCGAGCGGGCGGGCGCGCACACGCCGGCGGCGGAGAAGGCCAGCGGCCAGCGGCAGCCCTCGGCGGCCAGGCGGTCGAGGTTCGGTGTGCGGGCCACGCGGTCGCCGTAGCAGCCGTAGAAGGGGTTCGTATCCTCGAACGACACCCAGAGGATGTTCGGCCTCGGCCTGTCGGGCATGGCGAGTCCCTCACTTCTCGAAGGCGAACTCGAGCTCGTTGGCCCAGTGCTCCGTCCAGTCCACCTTGAACGAGCCGTTGCGCTTGGCGACGGAGCGGCCGCGGCTGAGCTCCATGCAGCCGACGTTCGCGTTGTCGTTGACGCGGAAGCTGAACTTGATGGTGCGCCCCGCATCGAGGGCCTGCTTGACGTGGGGGATTTCGCGCCAGGGCAGCGCGCACTCGGTGATGCGGGTGTTCCCCTCGTGGGTGACGACGAGCTTGCCATCTTTCACGGGCCCCTCGTTCGGGGCTTTGGGCTGGCGGGGGTAGTAGTGCTTGTTGGGCAGGTCGGGCCGGCGGAGCGGCCAGATCTCGGTGCCGCCGCCGAAGCGCTCGGCCACGGGGTTCAGCGCGTACTCGTAATCGGTGTCCCAGTAGCCCGTGTATCGGGGCATGGTGCCGGGCGGGAAGGGGGCCCAGGGCTTGTCGGCCTCGGGCACCACGTTGAAGGCGATCTGCACGTTGTCGTGGTGGGGCGCGTTGCCCGCGGGCAGGTCGGGGTTGCGGCGGTAGCTGTAGCGGCGCACGCCCTGCGGCCAGACCAGCTCGCGCGGCTCCGCCGTGTCTTCGCGGCGGAAGGGGGCGATGCGCGGCTTCTCGATCCGCACGACGAAGCTCTTCTCGGGGTAGAAGAACTGGTCGTCGTCGCGGGTCTCGAAACGCAGCATGCCGCCCTCGGGCGTGGAGTCGGCCGCGCGGGCGGCGAAGTAGAAGAACTGGTCGTCGTAGGCCAGCCAGCCGTTGGCGAAGCCCTTCTGCACCGCGGTGTCGAACTTCTGGAACGGCAGCCACGCGGCCTCCTGGAGCGTGGGGCCGGCCGTGAGCGGGCTGGTGATGGTCTGCACGGGCACGTCCTTCCAGTCGTCGAGCCTGCCGTCCACCTGGATCGTCCGCCGGGCGATGACGTTGACGTGGAGGTCCTCGCAGTGCTCGGACACGCCGTCGCGGCCGGCGTCGAAGGCCAGGCGCAGGGGATAGGTGTTGCTCGGCTCGGACGCGCCGGCCGCGACCTGGATGGCCACGGCCCTGGTCTCGTGCGGCCCGAAGGCGAGCTTCTGCGCGGCCGGCTCGAGCGTGAGCGCGCCCAGCGTGACGCGCAGCGTGCCGCGGACCGGGCGGTTGAGGACGTTGGTGAGCTGCAGGCGCAGCATCGGCTTCTGCTCGATGCGGGCCGTGAGGTCGAGACACTCCTTGGCCAGCGGCTCGATGCCCTCGACGTCCGACTCGCGGATGGCCTGGAGCAGCGCGGCGAAGCTGCCGGGCCTGCCGTCGCCGCGCAGGAAGAAGCCGCGATGGTCGAGCGGCACGGTGATGCGGCCGCGCCGCGAGGGCACGGGGTTGCCGTGGAAGTCGTAGAGGGCGAACTGCCCGCGGCGGTCGCGCAGGGTCATCGAGGCGTCGCTCAGGGCCTCCGGGGCGGCGAGAGCCTTCTCGAGGGCCTCGCGCTCCTTTGGGTCGGCGTCCCTGGGCAGGGCGGCGAGCTTCTGACGCAGCTCCTTCTTGTGGGCGATGGCGGCCAGGCCTCGGCCCGTGCGGAAGAGCACGTGGTCGGCGCCGAACGCCTCGCCGATGTCGCCCACCACGACCACCGTGCCGTCCTCGGGGTCGGGCTTGCCCGCGGCGTCGGCGCGGCCGTCGAACACCATCACCCAGGGCAGACCGTTCTTGAAGAGCAGCTCGCGGAACTTGCGCTCGCCGATGAAGTGGGTGACGGCGCCCACGCTGGCCGCGACGCTCCAGGTGTGGCCGGTCTCGATGTTCTTCGGCTTGCCGTCGTCGCCGAGGATGCGGGCGCGGCGGTCGTGCCACTCGGTGGCGATGTTGCCGTGGTAGATGCCCACGGCGCGGTCGTGGCCGGTCGAGAGGTTGGTCGCCACGACCGCGGCCACGCGGTCGTCGGTGTTCGCCACCCAGCTCTCGGTGTCCCAGATGCGCACGCGGCCGTTGGGGTGCGCCCTGTTCATCCAGGCCTTCACGGTGGAGGGCGGGTGCATGCCCTGGTAGTGGATCGAGCAGAAGTCGAGCCACTTGAGGAAGCCGTCGGTTCCGTCGGGGAAGAGCTTGTCGAAGGTGTTGGACGAGCTGTCGCAGCCGCCGAGGAGCACCTGCACGCCGGCCTCGGCCCGCGCCTCCTCGACGGCCTCGCACATGGCCGTGTAGATTTCGCGGTAGCGGAGCATGTCGGCGCCCCAGCCGCTGATCGAGATGCCCTCCCACGGCTCGTTCCAGAGCATGAAGCCGTTGATCGGCCCCTTCGGCCAGCCGTAGTCCACGGCGAACCGCTTGCAGAACTTCTTGAAATCGGCGTCCCAGGCCGGCAGCCAGGCGAGGTCGAACTTCGTGTCCTGCATCACGCCCTTGTCGTCGAGCCAGGGCCGCGGACGGCCGAGCGGCTGGTTCTCATGCCAGAAGGCGCCGCCGCCGAACTCGACGGTGATCGCCAGCCCCGCCGCCTTGTAGGCGGCCAGCTTCTCGCCCTCGCGCGCGTACCATTCGGCGAAGTCCTTCTCGGTCGTGGGCTTGTAGCCGATGCCGATGCGGTTGGGCGCCGCGCCCAGGCGGGTCAGCAGGTCGGGCTCGTTGTTGTCCAGGCACAGTTGCGGGAATTGCACGGGCCTGGCCTCGGCCTTGAACGTGCGGACGAAGCTCGTGACGAAACGCCGCCCGGCCGCCCCGAGGTCTATCACGAGCGCGTAGGCGCCGTTGCGCTCGGGCGTCCTGGGCGTCACCGTGAGGTTCTGCCACTTGCCCGGCTCCGCGTTCACCTCGACGGGCGCCGAACCGCACTCCGCCACCTTGAACATCTGCGGCACCCAGATGTCGCCCGGCAGCCCCTTGGTGCCGTAGGCGATCAGGTCCACCTTGCCCCTGACGCGCAGCGGCTGCTTGCCGGTGTTGACGAGCTGGAAGGTGAACGACGCCTGCTCGCCGGGCCACAGCACGTTGGCCGGCGCCGAGCTGGCGATGAACTGCACGGTGTACGGCTCCCGCGGCGGCGCGGGGTCCACGCCCATCGTCTCCTCGAAGCCCGGGATGCGGAAGCCCGAGCGCATCTGCGCCTCGCCCGTCGGGCACAGGACGGTCCACACGAGCAGCGCCGTCAGGGCGCACCTGCCCACACGAGGATGCGTCAAGGGCTCTCTCCTGGGTCAAATCGTGAGCACGATCTTGCCGAACTGCTCGCCGCGCTCCATCCGGGCCATCGCCTCCACCGCCCGGCCGAGGGGGAACACCGAGTCGATCACGGGCTTGATGCCCGCCGCGGCCACAGTGCCGAGCATCAGGCGGAAGTCCTCGTGCGAGGCGAAGGTCGAGCCCAGCAGCGAGAGCTGGTTCCAGTAGAGCGCCTGGAGATTCGTCGGCGCCTCGGCGCCCGTGGTCACGCCGCAGACCACGGCGCGGCCGCCCTTGCGCAGCGCCGCCAGGTCAACCGGCCACGCCGCCGCGCCCACCGTGTTCACCGAAACGTCCGCGCCCCGCCCGCCCGTGGCCTCGCGCACCGCGGCCGCCACGTCGGGCGTCTTCCGGTAGTTGATGCCGCGTGCCGCGCCAAGCTCCCCCGCGCGCCGCAGCTTCTCGTCGGACGACGAGGTGACAATGGCCTCGGCCCCGGCGTGGGTGGCGAACTGGAGCGCCGCGAGGGCCACCCCGCCGCCGATGCCGTGGATGAGCACCGTCTCCCCCGGGCGGAGCTTCGCCCTCGTGAACAGCATGCGCCAGGCCGTCGCATAGGCGATGCCCAGCGCGGCCGCCTCCTCCCACGTCAGCCCCTTGGGCTTCGGCAGCAGATTCGCCGCGGGCACGGCAGCCCTCTCGGCGAACACGCCCGGCCGCGACAGCCCGATGATGCCGAACGAGGCGCACTCGCTCTGCTCGCCGCGGCCGCAGGCCTCGCACGCCCCGCACGACAGGCCCACGCTCACGACCACCTCGTCGCCCACCTTGACGCCCGACACGCCCGGCCCCACCTCGGCGACCACGCCGGCGCCGTCGGAGCCCAGCACGTGCGGCATCGGGATCGTCGCTCGCCCCCCCTTGCGCACCCAGATGTCCAGGTGGTTCAGCGCAGCCGCCCGGAGGTCGAGCACCACCTCGCCCGGCGCGGCGGACGGCGCCGCGAAATCCTCGATGTGCACCACCCCCAGTTCACCGTGCGTTCGAATCCCGACGGCCCTCACGGCGCATCTCCTGCCACCCACGTGTTGGGCGAGCACACCCCCCCCCGAACCGCCAGGGGGCGCCATCTCGCCCGGGGTCCTGCTCCAGCAGCAGCTCGCTCTCAATGTCAGGCATCTCGACCAGAGTCTACCGGACATCGCCGGCAACTTCAAGCGCGCACCCGGACCCGGGTGTGGGCCGGAATTGTGGGTAGGGTGATTGTCTCTGGAGCCGGAAGGGCTCGCATGGGATAGCCCAGGGCAACGCCCTGGGTTCAGCGGGCTCCACGGGTCCAGCCCTGAAGGGGCGAGATAGAAGCTCTCGATTCCGCCCTGTCAGGGCTGCCGCGGGGCGGTCTTGTTCCCAGGGCGTTGCCCTGGGCTATCCTATTTCGCTCCTTCGGAGCTCCCGTCGCCGCCCACAATTCCGGCCCACACCCCCCCGGACCCCAGGGTCTGGGCCTGAATTGCAGGCTATTCGGGCGCGGAGCGGAGGGGGGCGAGGCGCTTCAGTCCAGAACGCACCCTCACCAAAGCCGTTGAGATGCTCTCGACGCTCGTGAGGCGCCGCAACCTGAAAGCTTGTTCCGGAATGAGGGCTCATCAGGGTTTGGCGACCCTCGCGTGGCCGCCATTGGGAAGCATGGCGCGGGGGCTGCGGCGCCAGCGAGGCCACCCCATAACCCTCTATGCCCCAAGGCCTTACGCTCTCCGGGCATTCCCGCTCACATACTTGCTCATCGCGCGGATGAGCGAGTATGGCCGGAGCCGCGAGAATCGCCCATTCTCGCCCATCTACCCATACTTGCTCACTTCCCCCCTCACAGAGTTGAGCAAGTATGGACAGGCGGCGCCCGCCAGCCGCTCGGCACAGGCCCTCCCGCGTCCAACAACCCCGGGTTCGTTCTCGGGGTTCGGCTGTGGGCGGGGCCTCCGTGCCCCACGTCCTGCCGCCTCCTCGCGGGGGACAGAGCCCCCGCCCACAAGGACCGTAGCCGCAAGCGTCCCGCTTGCGGAGGTTTGCTTTCTCGCCCCTGCGCTCCGTCGCCTTATCCTTCTCGCCCCTACGCTCCGCGTGGGGGCGAATCTTCGGACGCTCCCGCGTCCAACAACCCCGGGTTCGTTCTGGGGTTCGGCTGTGGGCGGGGCCTCCGTGCCCCGCGTCCTGCCGCATCCTCGCGGGGGGACAGAGCCCCCGCCCACAAGGGCCGTAGCCGCAAGCGTCCCGCTTGCGGAGGTTTGCTTTCTCGCCCCTGCGCTCCGCGTGGGAAAGGACGCGGGCGGAATGCAGGATTCCGCCCGGCGTGTGGCGGCAAGCCCTTGCAAGATCGTTCGACGGGCTCACGATAGCACGTCAGCGTTCGGTTCGTTCCGAAACAGGCCCTGCGAAGGTGAGCCAGCCTCGCGGGCCAGCGCCCGGCCCAAGCGGCCCAACAGCCGTTGGGCAGCGGACGCCGCCTCGTCGAGCAGTTCGATGCGGAAGTGCCGCACGCCCAGGCGGTACAGTCGCCCTGCGGCCTCGACGGCGGACCCTGCCGCGGCGTGAAAGACGGTGTTGCGGCACGCCGCGTCGGCCCGCACGGGGTGCTCGGCCCCCCTGCGGTCGCGGAGCGCGAGGCGGGCGCGGCGGCAGGGCTGCCCGCAGTCGCTTCGGTCGCGCCCGCTGGACAGCCGCGCGGCGAACAGGCAATGCTGGGTATGGAACATGGCGGTGTGCTGGTGGACCACGGCCTCGATGCGCCCCGGGTCGAGGCGGCGCAGCAGCGTCGCCAGTTGCGCGGCATCGAGGTCCGGGCTGGGCGTGAGCCGCGCGAGGCCGAAGCGCGAGAGCAGCACGTCGGCGGCCAGCTCGTTGGCGGCGTGGAGCGAGAAGTCGCCCACGAGCGGCAGGCGGGGGGCGCGCTCGCGGCAGTAGGCCACGCTGGCGAGATTCCGAGCGAGCACGGCGTCGGGGCCGAGGGCAAGCAGCCGTTCCAACAGCTCCTCCTCGCCTGGCTTGATCGCCTGCGGCGTGGCGAGGCCGATGGCCACCCCGGCCGCGCGGGCGCGCGCCACCGCCTTGGCCTGCTCCGACGGGCGCGCGAGATCGCCGTAGACGAGCGCCGGCCTGGGCGCGTCCGCCGCGAGCACGGCGTCGAGCTGCTCCAGGCTTCTGACGAGGACGCAGAGGCTGGCCGCATCGTGCGTCGGCGCGGCGGGCGGCAACGCCTCGCGCAGGCGGTCGAGGGCGGCGGGGTCCGCGATGGCGTGCCGAGCGGCGGCCCGCCGCTGACCGAGCAGGGCCTCGACCGCCCGCCGGCGCAGGTCGTTGAGCACGCTCTTCGGCACCATGACGGGGTCGAGAGGGTTGGCCTCGACCGAGCGCAAGGCGAACGGCGTGCCGCCCAGCCTCCCGAGTTGCTCACGAAGCAGGTCCAGCGTCAGCGGGTGCCGTTCGGCGCGCTCCAGCGGGCGGTCCCACGCCACCGTAGCCGCGCGTCCGCCATCATCGCAAGCCGTTATCTGAAGGAGCTTTGCGAGCGGGGCCGCGACGCGGAAGTCGAGGGGCGCGGGCCGCGAGACAACGTCCCGGGCATAGCTCTGCTCGAGGCGTTGCCTCACGGCCGGGTCGTCGGTCTTCCACACCACGCTGCCCACGGGCACCGCGCCGGGGCGCACGTCCTCGCGGCGGAAGACGAGCAGCGTTCGGCCGCGCGGCCCCTGCATCGGCTCCACGGCCACCGCACGCCCCCCGGGTTCGTCATCCCCGGCGCCGCCGGTGTCGAACACGAGGCCGTCGCCCGGCTTCACCGCGCCGGGCGCCTCGAGGGCTACGACGATCCCACGCCGCGCCACGCCCACCACCTCGCCCACCCGCCGCCCGCGGCCCCTGGGCGAGCGGCCCACCACCAGTTCCTGGTGGTTCACCCCGTCGAGAAACCCGCGCGTGAACCCCCGCGAGAAGCCCTGCGCCAGTTCCGCCGCCTGCGCGGCCGAGAGCGTGAACCGTTCGCCTGCCATCGCCGCGTCCAGCGCCGCACGGTACACCCGCACCGCCGCGGCCACGTAGTCGGGGCCCTTGAGGCGCCCCTCGATCTTGAACCCCGCCACACCCGCTGCCACGAGGTCGGCGATGCGATCGTAGGCCGCCAGGTCGCTCGGACTCAGCGGATGGCGGCACTCGCCCGCGTCGAGCGGCTCGCCGTCGGCCACCACCAGGTAGGGCAGGCGGCAGGGCTGCGCGCACAGGCCGCGGTTCGCGCTCCGCCCGCCCAGGGCCAGGCTCGCCAGGCACTGGCCGCTGAACGACAGGCACAGCGCCCCGTGCACGAACACCTCGAGCTCGGCCTCGGTCGCCGCGGCCACGCTCCGAATCTCCCTCACCGACAACTCGCGCGCCAGGATCACCCGCCGCACGCCGAGCGACCGCAACAGCTCGATGCCGCGCGCCTCGGCGAGCGACATCTGCGTCGAGGCGTGCACCGGCAGGCTGGGCGCCAGCCGTCCGATGAGCGGCACGAGGCCCAGATCCTGCACGATCACCGCATCGGCCCCCGCCTCGGCGATGGCCCGCAACCGCTCCGCCGCGACCGCCAGCTCGTCAGGAAAGACCAGCGTGTTCAGCGCGACGTAGCCCCGCACCCCACGGTCGTGGAGATAGCCCAGCACCTCGGGCAGGTCCTCGGCCGCGAAGTTCGCCGCGCGAAGCCGCGCATTGAAGTCCTGGAGCCCGAAGTACACCGCATCGGCCCCGTTCGCCACGGCCGCGCGCAGCGCCGCACGGTCCCCCGCCGGGGCGAGCAGCTCGGGATGCGTCTTAGCCTGGCAGCTCGGGGGCATCTCCATCAACTCCTGGGCGCGGTCAGGATCACCATCATACCATATTCAGGCTGCGACCCAAGCCGTCTCCGCGCGAAGAGTCCGCCGTCCTGCTCGCAACCTGGCAATTCGGCGCCGGCAGCCCGAGCGCGGCCTCGGACCCGGCCGTCGCCGCCTTGACTTCCGGGCGCCGGCAGGTATAATCACGGGTGCTGTCGCACGGTCACCCGGCTCACCGCGACGCCTCCTTCACCACGGGGTGTGGCGCAGTTTGGCTAGCGCGCGTGCCTTGGGAGCACGAGGTCACCGGTTCAAGTCCGGTCACCCCGACCAGCCGGAACGAGAAGCCCTTCGGCGCAAACAACGTCGAGGGGCTTTCTCATGGCGGCACAGTGGCTGCGCCACGTGCGAGGGGTCAGGATACGGAAAGCCGCTGTAACTGAAGATCGGCTACACACGTGCGATCCAATCCCTTCGGGAGGGTAACGGGTAAGGCGAGCGCTGGAGGGCGTCTCCTTCCGAACGTCTTGGAACGTTCGGTAGGGGCGGCTCTCAGGCGCGCCCCTACGCTTCCTCACCCTTCTCGCCCCTACGCTCCGCGTGGGGGCGAAGATCCGGACGCTCCCGCGTCCAGCCCCAACCTCCCGCGGGTTCGCAACCCGCGAGAGGTTACCGACTCCCGCGTCCCCTCTTCCCGAAAACGAAGAGGCCGCGGAGCGGCCAAGAGACCCGTCTCCACGCAGAGCGTAAGGACGAGAAAGAGGGGCAGCGCATAGGGACAAAGGAGGCCACAGCGGGGGCCTCCCTCCCGAAGGTTCCAATCCCTTGGGGAGGGTAACAGGTAAGGCGAGCGCTGGGGGTCGTCTCCTTCCGAACGTATTGGAACGTTCTGGAGGGATGGCTCGCGGTCGGTTACAGGCGCAGCCTGGGTCTCTGGCGAAGGCCGGGGTTCGTATCGTAACCGCCTCTCCGTTTGCCAGCCATGTTGTTAAAACGCACAGGTGCGTTGATGGCTGGAAACAGTTTCTAAGTGTCTATACTACAAACACTTAGCCAGCTATTACAGAACGATAACAGAGCTGGCGTTGACAGATGGCAACATTGCTGGGGCCTTGCACCGCGCGACCCGGATCGAGACGCCAGCCGCACCACAAGCACAAGGCCGTAAAGTCCGCTGCCAGTGCAGGTTAGGCCGTCGAATCAGCAGGAGGCGCGCAGAGATGCTGCACCCGCTATCTGGCACACGAATTGCTGTGGGTAGAAATAGTGCTTTGTACTCATGCATTGGGGCCGGTCATGGCTCGCTCTGAGGAGGAACGGACGTGTCAACGCTGCCAAGGGTGACGGTGCCGTCGGGG
>DAOOIT010000114.1 GCA_035384565.1 Planctomycetota bacterium
TCTCGGCCATGAAGGCCTGGTCCACGCGGATGGACTTGTAGTAGGTCTGGTGGTCAAGGCGGCCGGAGGCGTAGTTGTAGCCGGACGAGTTGCCCGCCGCGACGTTGTAGGGCATGTTGAGGCACCGCGCGATCTCGTTGAGGATTTCCTTCTTGAACTCGGCGTAAGTCGTGGCCGGCTGCATCGGCTCGACCTGCGACATCTTCCAGCCGCCCGGCATGGTCAGGAGCATGTTCCGCTCGAGCTCCACGAGGTCCATCGGCTCGACCTGCTCGGCCTCGCCGTTGGCCGGGGCGTCGGTGTAGAGGATGCCCGCGAAGTCGGCCGCCGCCTCGGCAGCGCCGAGCACGGCCAGCGTGAACCGCCGAAGCTGCGCAAAGAGCGGCAGCGCGGGTGTGATCTCGGGGATGCCCCGGTGTTGGCCCGGCCGGTCCTGGCGGAAGACGTGAATCATGTGCGCGGCGGGAACCGTGCGGAACTCGTCGCGGAAGCCCCACGCGCCGCTGCCCGGATGATTCTTCAGGACGTGGTAGGCCACCGGGTTGCCGAAGCCGTCCAAGACGATGCCGTCCACCTCGCGCCGGTCCAGCAGGTAAGCCTCTGGGCTGGTCACGTGGTCGGCCTCGATGAGTTGAAGGTCGAGTTTGACCGGGTGGTCGAGGACGGGATTGTTGACCAGGATGGCGAACGCCTCTCCGTCCTGCGCCCGGGCCATCCGCATGGTGCGGAGCTTCTCGGCCAGGGCAATCTCGCGGGCCCAGCGGTCGAACTCGTGTTCGATCTCATTGTTCGCCTCGTCGCTGTCGGTGAGCATCTGCAGCCGCGGCCCGGTGCCGATGGTGTCGTTGGCCAGCGTCAGCACGATGCCCCGCGCGTAGGAGTTGTTGGCCACCTCGTAGCGGGCGCGGTTGCGGAGCGTCCGCCGGACGGCCGCCGACGCCGCCGCGTCGGCCGAGAGGGCGTCGGCGTTGGCCCAGTGGCGGCGGTTGTCCTCGGTCGTCGCGGCCGAGTCGAACCGTCCACGCACCCGCCGAACGGGCACGGCCCGCAGGCGGCTCAGGGCAATCGGTCTCTTGGTCGCGACGGTGCTGCTCATCTGTTCCTCAAGCCTCTGGTCTCAAGCCTCCGGTCTGCCTTCAGGACGCCCCCGGCGGCACGAGCTTGGTCACGCGCAGCCCAAGACCCTTGGACTTCGCCGCCTCCTTGGAGGCCAGATACCGGTCCGCCTCGATCTGCTCGGTGAGGCTGTGCTGCTCCACGGAGCCTGAATCGCCCGCGGCCCGCTTCGGGCCAGCGGCGTTCTGGCGGATGGTGTTGTCGAGGTCCTCGGCCATGCCCTTTCCTCTGAAAGACAAAAGGCCCTTCATGCCCCACGAAGCGGGACACGCCTGCCTGCCGAAGCCTCGGCGTAGGCAGGAATCTTCTCGCCTACTGGGATACTTACCCGGCGCAGGCGCGAGATGACGGACGGGAGAAGGGATTTCGGCGGGGAGGTTCTACGGGTAGCGTTTGAGGACGGAAGAATTCCTGTCGGCGGCACCGGCGAGCCGGCAGGTGGCGGGCAAAGTGGTAACGTTCTTGACCAGTCTGGGGCGCAACTGGCAACCGTTCTGACCGGTTTCAGCCTGGACATTGGCTGGGAACGGAAGCGCGGCGGTCTCCCACTTGATTCTGCTCTGCGCAACACGTAATCGCACGCCGTGTTTCCGCACAGTTGGTCAAGTGATAGCGGACGTAAGACGGGACTGGGCCGATTGGCTGCCCAGGCTACTCATCGCCCTTCTCGTAGGTGGTGAGCCGCCGGCCGCAGTGGCGGCACTCCCGGCGGCGGAGGACTCGCCCGCCGATGGCGGCACGGGTATAGAGCACGTGGAAATGCCGGCACCCGCAGCGCGGACACTCCAGGCCACGTCGGTTGGCCGCGCTGGTCAGAGAACAGGCAGGGCTTGCGGCCCCAGCCGCTGGCGGCACTGCGGATAGGTCTTCCGGCCTTCCGGTTGTGTTGGCACGCTCGTCCATCTACCGCTTGCTCCGCTGGAGTTCGGATAGTCTCACGCGCTCACGCTTGACTGCGGCCTTCGCGTCCGTGCCGGGCAGTACCACGCCCTGCATCGACGCGGCCACCGCGCAGCCGACCAGGCAGTCCAGCCAGTGGTTTTCCGATGCCTCCGGGCGCAGCTTCCACTCGTCCACCACGCGGCCTCGCCCCTCGGTCTTCACGCGGTATTCGCTGGTCAGATGCTCGGCCAGGAGGCGATGCGCTTCCGGGTCGCGGCCGAAGAGCGATAGGCACCCCTTGTCGCCCATCGCCACGGCGAGGCGCGCGTGGATGAAACTCTTCCAGTAGTTCGAGTCGAAGAGCACGTGGCGGATGGCCCGCCGACCATGCACGCTCGGGATGCGCCAGTTCAGGCCCACCCGGTCGCCGCGCTTGCGGCGGTACTCCGAGAACGGGATGCTCGATGCGCCCACGAACCGCCCGTGGCTGGGCATGAGGACCGCCGCGTGCTGCGACTGGCGACAGAACTGGTAGACCACATCCGTCGATGTGCCCCAGTTGGCGTCGATGAGGCATCGCTCGACCTTCAGGTGCGCCCCGTCTTCGCGCCGCCACTCGCGGCCCAAGAGGTCATTGGTCAAGGTCTCCAGCCCGGCGTAAATCGCGCCCTCCAGCCCCGCGCCCTTGGCAGCGAGCTGGAGCGTCCGCGTCGCGTCCCGCAAAGTAAAGTAGCGCCTCTTCTGGTCGGGATAGGCGTTGTAATCGAGGACATAGCCCGTGAAGTCTTCTGCCCAGGCCGCGACCAGCCAGAAGAGGAGCTTGCCCTGCACGTCGATAAACATCGTCAGGTGGTCCGCGCCGAGGGGGACTTCGCCGCAGCGATAGCCGTTGAGCTTCTGGGCCACCTGGTCGGCGGTGAGGAGCTCATCATCCTCGACGCCCTTCTCCGGCAGCGGCTCGTTCTGGTACTCGGCGAAGAACGCCGCCTCGTCCTGGAGCTTGAGATTCATGGCGTGCTGGATGGCACTGGCCTCGTCGTGGTTGAACCGCTCCGGCCAGGCCACCACTGCGCCGTCATCGAGCGCCTCGCGGTTGGCCTCGTAGAACGCCGTCGCCTCCCGCATGTCGCCGTGGACGCGAAGGCTCTCGGCGCGAATCTCGGCGTACTTGGCCCAGAGCTTCTCGTTCGCGGGGAACGAATAGACCATCCGCGTGCGTTCGCCGTTCCATTCCGGGTGCTTCTCCCGGTCGAGGATGCTGTCGGCCATGTCGCCGGGGCGGATGACCGTGCAGGGCATGATGCCGCTGATCTTCTTGCCTGGCCCCGCGAGGCCCAGCACCGCGCCCGCAAGAATCCGCTCCCGCGTGGCGCACTGGGAAAGCGACCGCGCCGACTCGTCCGTCTGCGGGTCGTCCAGGACCACCAGCGACGGGCGGACGGTCTGGCCATCGGCCCGCTTGTACTTCATACCCCGGATGCGGCCGGTGATGCCTGCCACTTTGATGATGGCCCCGCTGGCCTTCGAGCCGGGCATGGTTGGCAGAACGACCTCGTTCGCCGTCCAGCCGATGTGCGTCCTTTCGCCCTTGTAGAGCTGGCCCGAGCACCGGTTGGCGATGCCGTCGAGGCACCGGATGGGGTGGACGACCTCGGGGAAGTCGGCCTCCAGGAGGTCGTTGCCGTCGAGCTCCATCTTGATGCTGTCGAGCATCTCGATGGCGTGGACCTCGGACGCGCCGATGAGGCAGACGAACTCGCGGTGGCCGTAGAGCACGGCCCAGAGGCACGCACACTCAGCGATGCTGGTCTTGCCGCTGCCCCTGGGCATGGCCAGGGCGAAGAGGCCGCCGTGCAACACCGCCTGCTCGATGCGGGCGATGACCTTCAGGTGGTCGGACGACCAGCCCAGGTAGAACGTCATCGGGAAATACGCCTGGCAGAAGAACCGAAAGTCCCTCTCGGCCGCTGCTTTGCGCTCCGGGTCCACGACGGCGGGCAGTTCGCCGATGTCGCGCCCGGCCTCGGAGAGCGCCCGGTTCCGCGCGGCGGCGCGTTCCTTGAGCGCCTCGTACTCGGCGCTGGGGTCAACGACCTTCCTCGGCGCGTGCCGCTGGTCCACCAGCCACGCCACGTAGCGGAAGAGGTCCACGCGCCGCCCGTCGCCGATGCGAAAGCCCGCCCGCATGCGATGGCGGTAGAGCTGGCGCTCGTCCAGGACCGTCCCCAGCGGCGTCGAGTTCAACAGCCGCGCCAGGTCGGCGGGCTTGAGGTTGCGGGGGTCAATCGCCACGGGCGGCCATCTCCTTCGCCAGCCAGGCAGCATAATGCACGAGGTTGACCGTCCCGTCGGCGTTCACCGGCGCGCCCGCCTCGATGTCCCGGCGGATGTTCTCGACGGTCGCGTACCGAGCGCCCACGGCCGCCAGGACGCGGGTGGCCTGCTGGAGCGTCATGGCCGACGGGCTCAGCGCCCCCCTGTCTGCCGTGCCGGGCACGGCACAGGCAGGCGCGCCGCCGGGTGCGGCAGGGCCTTGCGGCGGGTGCGGGGCAATCTGCCCGGAATCTTCGCTACGCGACATAAGTCTTTACCCCTCCGAAACATGCGACATCAGGAATTCCGCGCTTTTCCGGCAGATTGCCCTTGGCATGTCCGCCCGGCCACGGCCTGATCGGATCGCTGGCATGGCCAGCGCGAAACCTGCCTGTCGGCAGGCAGGCCGAAAGGAGCGAGAACCATGAAGACGACGCGAATCGACATCGAAGGGCCGCTCGGAAGCGCGACCATCCGCCGCGACGGCCGGCGGATCGTCATCACCGGAACGCGGGTGACGAAGGTCGTCGAGCGCCGCGACGGCGAAGGCGTGCCGGTCGGCGAGGCGTTCCAGCTTGAGGCCGACGCCAGGGACACGGCGCTGAACGGGCAGGTCGCCCGGACGCTCCAGTGCTACCTCGACGGCCACCGCGGCACGGCCGGCGACGTCGCCGCGTACCGGCGGGTCATCGAGACCTTCGAGGACTGAAACGCAAGCGTGGCCGGCGCTATCCGGCAAGGAAAGGAACGAACTATGGCCAAGGGCAACGAGAACGTTTTGGGCGTGTCGATTGGCAAGGGGCTGATTGACCGGCTGAAGAAGCAGGCGGTCCGCGAGACCGCCAAGTTGGAGCGGCCCGTGACGGTCACCGAGATCGTCAAGGACGCGGTGGAGGAGTACCTCGGCTACTGGGAGACCGGCATCAATGCCGCCGAGTTCCAGAAGGCCGGGACCGACGACCCCGCCGACCCCGGCAAGGAACTGCGGGACCTGGTCCAGGACTGCGTCTCGCCGGAGGCCGCGGCGGTGATGGCCACGGCTCTCCTGGGGGCGCGTCCGACCGGCGACGACGCCGTGGACCGCGGCGTCCGTTGGTTCGCAGAGCAGTTGGCCGAGGTTCTCGGTGGCTGGGACCGCGCGAGCGACATCTTGGCCGAGTTGGGCTACATCACCATCGACCACAGGTAGGAGGTGCAAGCCATGAAGAAGAAAGAGGTCGTCATCGGTGGCCGCTACCTGGCGAAGGTCAGCGGCCGGGTCGTGCCGGTGCGGATCACCGGCGAGTCCAGGTACGGCGGATGGGACGCGGTCAACGTCGAGACGAACCGCGCCGTCCGCATCAGAGGGGCGCAGCGGCTTCGCAGGCCGGCCGACGCCGCAACGCGCCAAGCAATCGCCGGCGAGGAGACGGACATGAGCAAGGCAAGAAAGGTCGTGTTGGGCCACGTCTATTCGGTGGCCGTGGGCGGCTCGTACCTCCCGGTGCGGGTCGACTCTGGGCTCGGGCACGGGCGGTACGAGGGCACGGTCTTCCAGCCCGACGGCAAGCAGAAGACCGTGAAGTTCTCCACCGACCGCGTCCGGGGCGATGGCCAGCCGGAGGACCAGTGGCGGAAGAAGCAGGAGGCCGGCAAGCAGGAGCGCGAGACCCAGGCGCTTCAGACGGCCGCCAAGGTCGCCTCGAAGGTCCTGGGCGTCCCGGTCGGCGTCGTGCCGCCGAAGCCCACGGTCACCGAGACCGCTGACGAGCCGAAGCCCGGCAAGAAGGCCGAGCGCGCCGATGGCACGATGAGCGGCCTCGACGCGGCGGCGAAGGTCCTGGCCGACGCGGGCGAGCCGCTCAACTGCCGAACAATCGTCGAGCGGGCCGTCGAGAAGGGGTACTGGAAGACCGGCGGCAAGACGCCGTCCGCGACGGTCTACGCCGCCATCCTTCGGGAAATCCAGAAGAAGGGCGATGCGTCGCGGTTCGCCAAGGCCGACCGCGGGATGTTCACGCTCAAGGCGTAGCATCGGTCAATCCCTCCGCTCCGACCACCCCGGCGCAAGCTGGGGTTTGGTCGTTCAGGGCATCCAGTCTCGCCGACATTGCCGCCCTCCGCTGGTAAAGACATCTTGACTTGCGCCCGTCGCTGGTAAAGGCGGCTTTACCAGCGCGGGTGGCAGCAATGCGACGACTCATGCCGTGACCTCCGCCGCCGGTCGTTCCGCCTTCTGTCCCGTGAACTCCTCCCAGCGCCGGACGATGACATCGCAGTAGAGCGGGTCGATCTCCATCACGAGCGCCCGACGCCCGGTCTTCTCCGCCGCGATGAGCGTGCTGCCCGAGCCGCCGAAGAGGTCGAGGACGTTCTCGCCCGGCTTGCTGCTGTAGGTCATGGAGCGGACGGCGAGTTCCACCGGTTTCTCGGTAAGGTGCACCATCGACTGCGGGTTGACCTTCTTGACGCTCCAGACGTCGGTCGCGTTGGTGATCTCCGGGTTGAAGTAGTGGGCCGCGCCTTCCCGCCAACCATAGAAACACCACTCGTGATTGCCCATGAAGTCCTTCCGCGTCAGGACGGGGTGCTCCTTCACCCAGATGATCATCTGCGAGAAGTAGAGCTGCGACTCGCGCAGGGCATTCGGGTAGTTCCAGATGTTCGAGTACCCGCCCCAGATGTAGAAGGCCCGGCCGGGTTCCAGCACCCGCTGGATGTTGCCGAACCACAGCCGCAGGAGCCGCGCGAACTCTTCGTCGGAGATGAAATCGTTGACCAGCGGCCTGTCCTTGGGACGCAGTTTGCCCGTCGTGGCGTGCGTCTCGCCCCGGATGGCGATGTCCATGCCCTGTTGGCCGATGGGACGGTCGCCGGAGACGGCGATAGCGTTGTTGCTCCGGCTGGCGACGCCGACATTGTAAGGGGGGTCGGTGTTGACGAGCTGCACGGTCGCCCCGTCCAGCAGGCGGTCCACGTCCTCGGCCTTGCCGGAATCGCCGCAGAGCAGGCGATGGTTGCCCAAGACCCACAGGTCGCCGGGCTGCGTCACGGCCTCGTCCGGCGGGGCCGGGACGGCATCTGGGTCGGTCAGGCCCTCGGTGCCCGCCGCGCCGAGCATCTTCTCCAACTCCGCCGACGAGAAGCCCAGGAGTTCCAGGTCCACGTCCATGCCGCGCAGTTCCGACAGCTCGATGGGCAGCAGTTCCATGTCCCACGTGGCCAGGTCCGCGACCTTGTTGTCGGCGATGCGGTAGGCCCGGACCTGCGCCGGGGTGAGGTCGGTCGCCACGTGGACGGGCACCGTCTCCAGCCCGAGCTTCTGCGCCGCTTTCCAGCGGGTATGACCCACGACGATGACGCCCTCGGCGTCCACGACGATGGGTTGCCTGAACCCGTACTCCCGGATGGACCGGGCGACCGCCTCGACCGCGCCGTCGTTGTCGCGGGGGTTCTTGTCATAGGGCTTAATGTCCGAGATTTTGCGAAGTTCGACCTTCATGGCTCAATCCTCCTTGCCCGCCGGCCCGGCGGGCGTCTGAAATCGTTCCAGGGTTCCGCCCCGTTTGCGCCAGGTTGCGTCAGGTCGCGACCTTTGGGTCGGGGCGGCGGATTCCTCGACCCCACGAACCGCTCGGCCCGGGTGCGACCTGGTGGGGCAGTCCGCGCCGGAAAACCGGACACGCAAAACAAACTGTGCCCAAACGCGCGACCGTTCCCGCCGCCGTCTCGGCGCACGCTTGCGGCGGAGGAACCATGAAACATGAAACGCGCACGCGCGCACGCACCCCGGCCCGCGCGACGGCCTTCAGGCCGTTCGCGCGCCGGGGGGTATGGGGGGGTGTGCGCGCAAATGAGTGCCGTTGTTCCGCCCGTGATGTAATCGCTTGAACAACAGATGGTTACAGCGCACACCAAGGCGGAACAAAGGCGGAACTGTTCCGCCCGTAGTTCCGGCGGAACTCCGACAGCAGTTCCGCCCCCAGTTCCGCCAGTTGTTCCGCTTGCGATGGTCATTCGCACGGCTCCAGTTCATCACGAATCCGGCGCACGTAGCGCGGCGACACGCCGCATCGCTCGGCCACGTCTTTGGTGGACAGTTCGGGGTGTTCCCTCAGTGCGGCCTGGACGAGGTAGCGGCTGTTCTGCGGCGAATCCTCGGACGGTCCGACCGTGGCGTAGACGAGGGTCTTGCGATGCCCGATGGTCCATCGGAACGCCAAACCCTCCTCCTCGGCCAGGTCGAGCAACCGTTTCACACGGCGGGACGAGATGCCCTCGGCTTCAGCCTCTTCGAGGATACGGGCCTGACTCTTGGGCTCCTGGCCCAAGAATCGTTTGGTGAATCCGGCGGCGTCGTAGGACGGCGGCTTCTCTTCGTCATCGCCGCTTTTGGCGCTCCGCTTGCCGCCTTCCTTCCGCAGCGCCGCCGGATCCAGGTCGTCCGCGGGCATCCAGACCGGCCAGGCCCAGCGGAGGCAGCGCGGCGGGAGAGGCGGCCAGGAACGCACCGCCGCCTCCATCACCACCGCGTCCTCCTCTTCGTGGCGGCGTAGGATGAGGTGCGTGTCCGTGGCGCGAGACTGCGCGCCGGCACCGGCTCCCACGTCGGTGAGTTCCTTCAGGGACTGGTTCCCCTTGGACGTATGGTGGATGAGCACGAAGCAGCACTTGAGGTAGTCGGCGAACGAGTCCAGGTAGTTGTAGAGACTGGCCATCGTGCCGTTGTCGTTCTCGTCGGCCCGCATCGGCAGGAAGCGATAGAAGGCGTCGAGGATGACGACCTTGAACCGCCCGGGCGCGAACTGCCGGAAGTACGGCCCGAGGGCGAAGAGGTCCTGGAGCCGCCCACGAAGGTTCTCGACATAGAGACGGTCCGCGACCGCCTCCATGCCGATGCCGCGCACCTCGGCGACCTTTGGGATGCGGTTGGCCGATGTTTCGCCGTGCAGCTCATTGTCGAGGATGAGCACTTCGCCCGGCACACAGTCCATGCCCAGCCACGGCCGGCCGGTGGCGACCGCGAGCGCCAGGTCGATGACGAGCCAGCTCTTGCCGATCTTCGGGGCGGAGATGACGTTCATGGTCTCGCCCTCGCGGAGTAGCCCCTCGATGACGGGCTTACGTAGGGTGGGGTAGAGCTCGACAAGTTGGCGTAGGCTCTTGGGGGCCGAGATGCTGGGCCGAGCGTCGATTGCTGCCGCGGGCGGGTGAGTGGGCTGCGGCACAAGGGCGGAGAGGTTCACGCCTCCGGCGGATCGCTCCTGGACGCCTCGCCGCGCCAGGGCGATGGTCTTCGTGACGTAGTCGGGACGGAGGGCCTTCTCAGGCTTCTGGCCGTGCCTGCGCCGGACCGCGATGAGCAGGTCGGCGATCTCCTGGTCGCTCCAGCCGCTCAAGGCTGCGATGTCTGCGAGCGATTGGTCGTAGGCACTCTGCGATTGGTCGCTGAAATCGGCACGCCAGTGATTCCACGAATCCGAGAACGTCTGCGAGACGCACATCAAGCGGCCGAACTTGTCGGCCGGCGGCTCGGCGTCGGGCCGCAGCGCAAGTGCGTCCACCTGCACCTCGTCCATCTCGGCCGGGACTTCATCGGCCGCGAACGGCTCGAAGTCGTCGGGGTTGTACCGGCGGTCGCCGGACTCCAGGACGCGGACCTCGACGGGCATCTGGCCCTTGCGATTCACCGTTCCCGGCAAACGCAGCACGCGGGCCAGGTCGCCGACGGAGTCGACGTCCCAGCCCAAGCCGCGCGCCGCGTTGCGGACGGCCTGGACCCAGCCTCGGGCAGTCTTGGCCGCCTCGATGCGCTCGTCGTCCGTCTCAAAGACCCACGGCTCCTTGAAGAGCCAGTAGGCGTGCAGGCCGTGGCCGGAACCCACGAGGACGCTCGGCGCGAGCGGGAGCCTGTCCAGGATGGTCCGGGCCTCGTCGACTGTGCGAGGCAGGGGCTTCTCCGCCCGCCACGGCGCGGCCAGGTCGATGTCAGCCCAGAGGCCGACGATGGCTACGATGTCGGACGAGGAGTTCCGCCTGCCGAAGTTCCGGCCCGCAAGGCCGACGCCGAAGTAGACCTCCTTGGTCTTCGCCTCCTCGGCGGCGTGGAGCGCCGCTGCGGTCAGCGACGAGAAGTGCCTCGTCCGCCGGTCGGGCAGCGTGAAGACGCACAGCCGCCGGTCCTCGGCGACCGCTTCGGCAAACAGCATGTTCAGGAACTCTTCCATGCGGTTCCTCAGAACGGGATGTCCTCCGCGTCATCGACCGGCCTGCCGTCAGGCACGACGGTGCTGGTGACGGCTTCGCCTCCGTCTGCGTCATCGTCCCAGCCGGGTTCGCGGTACGAGGGCTTCTCGCCGAGGTCGTAGCCGACGATGCGGTCGAACTCCTCGCCGGAGACGTGCCGCACGGTGATGCTCTTCGTGGGCGCAAGCGCCCCGCGCTCGGCGAAATAGACGGCGTCCTCGGCGGTCTCCGGCACGGGGAGATTCGAGCGCTTCCGCCACCAGAGTTCCGCCTTGTGCCGGGCGTAGCCGGTGTGTTCGAGGCAAATCCACTCCGACTGCCACCGGCTGAAGCCGATGCGATACTCCACGCGCATCGAGCGCGGAGCGTCCGGCGGGGCGTTGCGCTTCACGTGGACGCCGTAGACCACCTCCTCCACGGGATAGGTCTCGACCGTGACGTCGCCGGAGAGGATGCCCTCTGAACCGGCCGTCC
>DAOOIT010000115.1 GCA_035384565.1 Planctomycetota bacterium
ACAGGCACGCATAGCCGCCAGTGGTTCGCCAGTGGCTCCGGGGCCTATGGCGGCCGTGCCGTGTGCATGCTGTTGTCGTGGAGACACTTCAGGCGGGCGGGCTCGACGCAAGAGTTCTCGCGCAACTGCTCGAAAAGTTGCTTGTGGCCGCTCGAGGGGCTCTGCCGCGTCGCGGGCGGCAAGGCGCCAGGGGGTCAGGTGCCGAGCGAGTAGCGGGAGGCGCGCGCCACCCGCAAGGCGAGGCCGCCGATGGGGTTGTAGAGCGGCGCGTCGTCGGCCAGGTCAATGGTGTGGACGAGCACGGCGGCGCGGCCCGCCGGGGCCCGGCGCGCGATGGTGCCGTCGGGCCGGAGCACGCGGCTGCCGCACCAGGGCCGCTCGCCCGCCGTGTTGTTGGCCACGACCCACAGGAAGCTCTCGGATGCCCGCGTGGCCAGAATGGCCGGCGCCACCCCCCCCATCGCGCGATTGCGCTGCGGCGTGGCCAGGTACGACGACAGGAACACGAGGCGGCAGCCGCGCTTGAGATGCTCGCGCCAGATCTCGGGGAAGCGGAAGTCGAAACAGATCAGCAGGCCGAACCGGATGCCGTTGATCGTGTGCGTGACGAGGCGGCGGCCGGGGGCGTAGTGCAGGCGGTCGCGCGGCATCAGGAAGCACTTGTCGTAGCGCTTCACGATGCGTCCCGTGGGGGCGATGAGGTAGAGCGAATTGTAGGGCTTGGCAACTGTGGGCGGGACGTCCCCGTCCCGCGACACGCGGCGTGGGGACACGCCGCCCACATGCGCGGAGCCGAGGATCGTCCACACGCCCAGCTCCGCTGCCAGGTCGCGGATGCGGCGGGTCTCGTCGGCCAGCACGTTCCACGGATAGCCCTCGAAGCCGGTGAACTGCGAGCCGGCATAGCCCGAGAGCGCGGCTTCGGAGAAGTGGACGATCTCGGCTCCGCGGCGGGCCGCTGCGCGCATCTGGCGTCGGATGGTCGCCCCGTTGCGCCGCACGTCGGGCCCGACGGCGAACTGGCAGGTGGCCACGGTGAGTCGGCCCGTGCGCCCGCTCACGCGATGCCCTCCATGGCGACGTCGTACATGGCGATGAGGTTCTCGGCGCGGCAACTGTTGTCGGCCTCCGTGGTCGAGCCCATGAGGAAGCCCGGATAGGCGTCGCGGACGGCCTGGCGGCAGACCTGGCGTACCTCGTCGGGGGTGCCGTTCGAGAGAAGCTGGCTCATGTCGATGCCGCCGGCGAGGAAAAGGGCGGGGTACTTCGCGCGGCACTCGCGCAGGCTCATCCCCGCCACGGTCTCGAGGGGGTTCAGGCCGTCTATGCCGGCGGCCACCAGGTCGTCCATCACCTCCATCAGATAGCCGTCGGAGTGGAAGAGGCACTGGAAGCCGTGCTCGTGCCAGGCGTCGTTGAGGCGGCGGAGGCGCGGGAAGAACTCGCGGCGCAGCCAGGCCGGCGAGTGGAGGAGCCGCCCCTTGCACGCGATGTCGCCGTAGGTGAGCACGGCGGGCGAGAGGGCGGCGTTGGCGATGGCGTGGGTGAGGGCGATGTGGTGGCGGGTGCAGGCCTCGAGGGCCTCGGAGACGAGGCCGGGCTGGTCGGCCTCGAGATAGGCGAAGAGGTCGAAGCCCAGGCGGTGGCGAATGTCGTCGAGGCCCACGCCCATCTGGGTGTAGAGGTGCACGGTGTCGCCGATGCGGGCCTGCACGTCGGCGAACCAGCGCTCGTGCTGTTCGCGGCGGTCGCGGGGGTTGGCTTCGGCCTTTCGAGCCGCGGCGAGCTGGGCGGCGGTCCACTTCTTCAGCCACTCGGCGGCGCCGGGCACGTCGTCGAAGGGGCGGCGCTCGATCCAGCAGGTCTTGGCGAAGGCGCTCTCGTGGAGCACGAAGCCCTCGGCGTCGGTGAACTCGCGGTCCTCCAGCGGCCCGAACGTCGAGTGGCGGGTGGCGTCGAGCATGCGCGCGATGGCCTTGCCCGTCAGGCGGTCAACGGTCGCGCGGGTCTCGGGGTCGTTGACGAGGGGCGGGAGCTTCTCGCCGCTGAAGTGTTCGATGGCCCGGTCGCACAGCAGAATGTCGTACAGCGGCACGCGGTCCGTCTCTTGCCGCCGCATCGCCCGCTCGACCCGTTCGCGCTTGGTCACGGGGGCTGCCCTCATTCCAGCGACGGGCGGACGACTTGGCCCTCGGCCTGGGCCTCGGTGTTCTCGTAGGCGCCGAAGAAGTCGCTGTTGCAGTCGAGCCACAGGGCGATGCGGCGCAGGTCCTCGGGCGGCAGCGCGAGGTTGTGGTGGCCCTTGGCGAGCATCTGGTAGAGCCGCGAGGCCCGCGCGCCGAACTTGCCGGGAATGGTGCGCGGCGTCTCCCAGCCCACGCCGCCGAAGAAGAAGGCATGCTTCTCGAGGTTCAGGTACGAGGTGTACCAGCGGTTCGGGTTCTTCTTCCAGTCGCCGGCCCGCAGGTCGGGCGGCTTGGGCGCAGGGGCGGCGGCCGCGGCCGGCTTCGGCTGTCCGCCCTCCAGCTCATCCAGAATGTCCGGGCGCGCTTTGGGCGGCGCGGCGGCTTCGGCGCCCTGCGCGAGGGCCTGGGTGTGGCAGGCGACGCAGTGCCTGTCGAGCACGGGCTGCACGAGGCGCGGGAAGCTGAAGGGGTTGGACCCCTCGACGTCGGGCTGGATGGGGGAGGGCGGCCGCGTCATGGCCAGCGGCACGCGGTCGAGGGACTTGCGCGAGCCGCGCTGGTCGTGGCAGCCCTGGCACGTGAGGGTTTCGCCGGGGTGCACGTAGAGGTCGCTGCGCATGGACTGGACGGCGAGGCCGCGCTCGTCGAGGGCCTGGAGGAAGACGGGGCGGCACACGGGGAGCTCGAAGTAGGCGCTGCCGTCGCGCTCGACGGGCACGGTGCCGAGCACGGCGCGGGCGTTCTTCTGGCCGCCGTAGCCGATGCGGGGCCCGTCGGCCGAGGGGGTGCTCTTGGGCAGCACCTGGATGATGCGCAGCGCGGCGATGCGCGTGCCCTCGGGCCAGGGGTAGAGGCCGTCGTAGACGTTGACCACGCCCACGGGGGCCGTGCCCATGGCCATGGCGCGGATCGCCTGGAGGTCGGCCTTCCCGCCCCGCTCGCTGTTCGTGGCGACAAGCGTCTCGCTTGTCGTCTCTGCCGTGGCGACAGGCGTCCCGCTTGCCGGCGGACCTGCGAGCGAGACGCTTGCAGCCGCGGCAGAGGCCCCGGGCTTGCCGACGAGGGTGGCGTGCGCGACCACGGGCGGGCGGGGCCTCGGCCGCAGCGGGATGGGGCCGAGGCAGGAGATGGCGGGGTCGCGGTAGAGGAGTTCCTTGTTGCCGAAGGCGTCCACCAGGTAGATCCCGTAGCGGTTCTGGAGCCGCGCGCCGCGGGCGTTGGTGCCCTGTGGGTCGTAGACGCACAGGTGGAACTCCTCGCTGAGGGGCCAGGCGGTGGCATAGGCCACCTCGCCGCCGCCCTCGGCCTCGGGGAAGCGCACCTCGGGCGTCAGGCGCTTCACGGGCTGCATCTTGTCGTCGTCGGGCTCGTTGGGGTCCACGAGGACCAGCGAGCCGTAGGCCTGGCCGTGGTGGGCCGAGGCGGTGGCCACGTAGCGAGGGGAGCCGGGGATGGCTCGGACGTTCATCTCCTGGAGCGGGCGGTCGCCCTGGTTCTTCGCCCAGTTGCCCTGGATGGCGCGGGCGTCGCGCCCGTCGGGCGTCGTGATCCACGGGTGATGCGCGTTGTTGAAGCCGCGGTCCACATAGTCCCAGCGGGTGTAGACGATCATCCCCGCGTGGTTCACGCTGGGGTGCCACTCGTTGGTCTCGTGGTAGCTGATGCACGTGATGTCGGAGCCGTCGGGGTTCATCGTGTGGAGGGTGTAGGTGGGCACGGGGCGGCCGTGGCAGCGGCCGTAGCCGCCGCGGCGCTCGGAGATGAAGCAGATGCGGCCGTTGGGCAGCCAGCAGGGGTGCAGGTCGTTCCACGCGCCGTCGGTGAGCTGCCGCAACCCCGTGCCGTCGGCGTTGACACTGAAGATGTGGTAGGTGCTCTTGGGCGTCCACTTGTAGCGGGTGTTCTCGCCCTCGGTCCAGGGGAAGAGGATGGTCTGGCCGTCGTAGGAGAGGTCGGGGTAGAGGAAGCCGCCGCCCTCGAGCTTGCGGCCCGCGAAGCGGCCGTTCTCGCAGACGGCGTTGGCGAGCAGGTCGCGGGCGACGGGCTGGTCGCTGAAGGGCTTCTCGAGCACGAAGAGGCCGCCCTCGTGGATGGCCATGAAGCCGAAGTACTGGTCGCACATGTGATTGCCCGTGCCCTCGCCGCCCGGGTAGTAGTGCTTCTTGGCGAAGAGGATGCGGTCGAAGTCGAGCAGCGGGTTGGCGAAGGCGATCCTGCGGCGGAGCTTGACCGCCTCGTCGAAGAGGCGGCGGCGGGCCTCGGTGTCCTTCACGTCCGCCTTCTCGGCCCTGGCCTTCATCGCGTCCAGGGCCGCCTCCTCGGGGGCGAGGTCGCGCACGCCCTTCATCGTCTTCAGGCGCGCGAGCAGGGCGCGGGTGCGCCGAAGCACCACGTCCAACGGGTCCTTGTCCTCGGGGAAGAAGAGGGCATCGGGGCGGAAGGTCTGGTCGGCCAGCGCCTTGGACCAGCCGAGGCCGTTGGCCAGCTCGCGCCCGAGCAGCTCGAACTCGGTGAGCACGGGCGGGGTGTGGGCCTTGGGGCGGGCGCCGGTGACCTCGAACTTCGCGTCGAGCCAGTCGGCGTGGTCGTTGCCGTAGCCGTCGCCCGCGACGGTGACGATGAGCTTGAGGAGCTTGACGCCGGTGACATCGAGGTCAATGGCCTTGGGCGGCTCGCCGCCGCGCAGCACGCCGCTGTGCCAGCGCTGCCGGCCGTCGGCCTCGATGATGAACTCCACGCTGCCCGAGCGGCCCACCTCGTCGTCAATCGCGGCGAGGGCGGTGAAGCGTGTCGAGCCGCCGTCGAGGTTGATGACGAACGAACCGGGCGGGTGCGTGCCGATGCCGCGCTCGAACAGTCTGCCGCCGGCCCGCAGCGGGTTGCCCCCGACCGATTTCCGGCTCCGCGTGTGCTCCCAGCCGCACTCGGAGAGGCTCACATCCAGCTCATCGAGCCACACGGTCTCGGCCGCGCAGGCGACGACGCTGGCGAGGGCGAGGCCGAACGACACGAGACCACGCGCGAGCCTGACCGATAGCACGCTCTCCACTCCGTTCACGCAGTTCCAGGGCAGTTGCCATCACATGCCCGAATCATACGCCGGACAGCGGGAAGATGCAAGGAGGGCGTTCGATCCGACGCTTGACTTTGCCGCGGCCTTCTGGTGATCTGAACGCACCTCAGGAAAGGAGCCCGCAATGTGGAGTGCCCGTGCGTGGGTGCTGATAGCGTGCCTGTTCGCGTGCCTCGAGGCTCAAGCGGGGGAGGAGCGGACGTTCACGATCCGCGAACCGTTCGGCCTGGCCTGGGGGCCGGACCGGGTGAACTACCCCCTTGTCCTCCGCGAGGGCGAGAAACCGCCCGTCGTGGCCGCGGTGCAGGACGCCCACGGCGCGCTCCTCCCCGCGCAACTGACGCCGTCGCTCGCGCCCCCCGGCGAGGGCGCTGCCCGGCGCGTCACGCTGTCGTTCATGGCCACGCTGAAGCCGGACGAGGTCGGGCAGTGGACCTATCGGCCCGACCTCGGGGGCCAGAAGCCGCCGGCGTCGGACCTCCGCGTCGTCGAGCGCGAAGGCGTGGTCGAGCTCACGACCAGCAAGTTCGGTATCCGCGTGCCGGCCAGCGGGGCCAAAGAGCCGCCCGCCCCCATCCTGGCCGTGCGCCTGGGCGACGGCCGCTGGATCGGCCGCGGCTGGTGGCAGACTGAGCGCCCGTGCCTCGGCTACAAGGCCGCCATCCTCGAGAGAGGCCCCGTCTTCGCCAAGGTCGCCCTGAGCTACGACTTCCCCGACAACACGGCCTACAAGGCCACCATCGAGCTGTCGGCCGGGCAGGACGTGGCCATCATCAGCGAGGAGTTCGACCTCTCGAAGGGCCGCCGCTACGAGATGCCCGAGCTCGGCGGCGTGAGGCCCGGCGACACCTTCGCGTACGTGCTGCCCACATTCGAATCCGCAAAGGCCGCGTTGATGTGGGACTGGTGGTGCCAGACGCACGGACGGGTGCCGTCGCCCAACGCCTACGGCTTCTCGTTCTACGAGGGCCTGGAGCCCGACAGTTGCGAGTGGCACGGCCGCATGTACCACGAGGCGGCCAAGCCCGGCGACGGCGGGCTGAAGCTCGACAGGGACGGCCGCGTGATCAGCCTCAACGCCTGGCTCCAATGGGGCGAGGACGAGTCGCTCACCTTCGCCGCCTACAACTCGAAGACCCCCAAGGACGCCCTGGCCATCATCGCCCTGCGGCCCAGCCAATGGCTCCACCCCGACATCGAGCCGCACCCGATCAAGACCCTCAAGCAGTACGTGCAGACGAACAACCTGTGGATCGAGCGGCGGGCCAAGCCCGACCTCTTCCTGCGGGCGCCCACGTGCCTCGGCAGGCGGGTCTACGGCATCGGCGTCGTGCCGCGCGACGTGGGCGGGGCCTCTGTGCCCCGCGAGAAAGGGGACGCGGGGCAGGGACGCCCCGCCCACAGTGAGGCGATGCTCCGCCACGTGCGCCTCGGGCGCCTCGAACTCGACCGCGTGAAGGACTGGGTGCTCGACTACGACGAGCCATCGCGGTACCCCCGCCTGTTCGTGGACGCGGGCGACCTCGAGCGGATGCGCCTGCGCACCCAGAAGCACCTGGCCAACCAGCAGCACATTCGCTGGGTGAGCTACCTGAGCAAGGACGACCCGAAGGTGGGCGACCAGCTCATTGCCGAGACCCTCGCCGGCCTCGAGAACTTCGTGCGCACCTTTGCCACGACCGACTACGGGCACATGATGTACGCCATCAACGGCGGCGTGCTGGCCCACGCGGCCGACGTGGCCCTCGCCGTGCCCCACCTGGCGCCCGACCAGCGGGCCAAGATGCTCCGCTACCTGGCCGCGATGACCTACAACGGCCTCTCGCCCGACTACGTGCCGCCGCGCGAGGCCGGCTTCGCCTGGGGTTCGGCCAACATGCAGTCGCAGCTCCGCGCCCGCGGCGCCCTCCACGCCGCGCTCCTGCCCAACCACCCCGAGGGCGCGAAATGGCGCCGCTATCTCACCGACTGGATGACCGCCTACGTGGGGAGCCAGGTGAACCCCCACGGCGCCACCCTCGAATGCCCGCACTACAGCGGCATGGTCTTCGAGCTGGGCATCGTGCCGCTGCTCGCCATGGCGCGCTGCGGCGACCAGATCGACATGTCCGCCGCCACGGCCCGCTTCGCCAAGGCCGCTCGCGTGAGGATGGGCACGCTGCTCCCGTGGGACCTCCGCGGCGGCTTCCGCTCGTGCCCGCCGATCGGCGACGGCTACTACGCTCCCGACGAGACGTTCCCCATCCTGGCCGCGCTCTTCGACCAGCGCGACCCCGAACTCGCGAAGCACCTGATGTGGGCGGCGACCGAGACCGGCCGCTCCTTTGGCGGCCACCCCACGCCCCCCGGCATCCTCATTGACCCCGGCAAAGAGGCGGTCCAGCCCAACCTGGGCTCCGAGCACTACGAGGGCATGGGCTTCGTCATGCGCAACGGCTTCCCCCGCCACGACGAGACCTTCTTCCTTGGCCTCGCGGGCAGCTTCTCGGTGGGCCACGGCCACGCCGACCGCGGCGCCTTCATCTACTATGCCAAGGGCGCGCCCCTGATGGTGGACTTCGCGGCCATGTACACCCCCAGCATCGGCGAGGCCTGGCTCCACCCCGGCGGCCTCAGCTTCAACCACGACGAAACCGTCCGCCCCTGCCCAGGCCGCGACCAGCAGGGCTGCTACTACACGGGCAAGGTGTGGCAGGACCACAAGGTCGAGCCCTTCACCAGCCTCGAACCCGGCTGGGACCCGCAGGCGAAGGACCTCGACGAGGCGATGGGCAAGGTCACGCGATTCGTCACCCTGCCCGCCGCCGACTACGCCGAGATGGTGCGCCCCGTCCGCTACCTCAACCGCGTGCCCTACGCCCTCCCCGAGACCCACAACCAGCTCGTCACCCGCGGCGAATCGGAGGACGCGTGGGCTAAGCAGCCCTTCACCTGGACCCGCCGCTACGTGCTCGTGAAGGACCCCGACCCGATGGGCCACAACTACGTCGTCTTCCGCGACGACCTCGGTGGCAATACCGAGCTGGTGCCCGCCCTCAACCTCTGGTGCCTCGCCGACAACCTGAAGGTGACCGGGCAGCACGTCAACTACGTCGGCCAGCACGGGGTGGACGTGACGTGCTTCGTCGCCGAGCCGAAGGCGTTCGCCCACCGCACCCACCGCGTGAGCCACCCGTGCGGCTTCGGCTTTGCTCCGTACTATGAGAAGACGTTCGGCAAGAAGTTCGAGGAGGCCCAGCTCCTCTGCCAGATTCCCCAGGCGCCGGGGAAGGGCGGCTACTTCGTCGCCATGATTCCCCGCAAGAACACCGAGCTGCCGCCGATTATCAACGCCGTCCTCGACCACAGGGCGGTGGACGCCGGCGACGCCATCCACATCGTCTGGCCCGACCGCACCGACACCGTGGTGCTTGTGAACCAGCCCAAGGAGGTGGCGGTCGAGGGCCTGGTGCTTCAGGGCACGGCGTTTGTGGTCACCCGGCCGGTCGGTGGCAAGCTCGCCGTCACCATGCTCGCCCCGGGCCGGGTGAAACAGGGCGGCAAGGAACTCCTCAGCGGCGAGGGGGGGAAGATGATTGAGGTCGGACAGTAGATTGGCTCTGGACAGCGGGGTAGGTGTCGAGTATACTCTAACTAGTCAGATAAGCTAGTTAGGAGTTCGGGCATGGACCGTATCGGCGTTTTTGATGCGAAAACCCACTTCTCGCAACTCATTGACGATGTTGCGCGCCATCGCCGACGAGTTGTGATCGAGCGACGCGGGAGGCCCCTGGCCATCATCTCCCCCTACGAAGAGACGGTCAAACGCGACGAGGCGGAGAAGTGGGCGTGGATTTTCCGTGAACTCGACGACATCCTTGCTTCACAAGCTCCGCCCAGGCCCGGCGAGCGCATTCAGGATCTCATTGAGGAGGGGCGAGAGCGGTGAGCACGGGCGTGGTCGTGGATGCGTCGGCTTGCGGGGCGTGGGTCCTGCGCGACGAGGAGACGGCGGGATCGCGCCGCCTGCTGGAGTGCGTGCGGATCGGGCAGTTGCGGCTTGTGGTTTCGGACCTCTGGTGGTACGAGATCCTCAGCGCGCTCCGCATGGCCGTCGCACGAGCCAGGATCCAGGAATCGGAAGCCCGGCGCGGCCTTGCTGTGTTGGCCGCAATTCCAAAGGACGTGTTCACCGCCGAGGCACAGGGTCAGGAAGGCATTCTGTCAGTGGCGTTCGACACGGGCTTGAGCGCCTACGATGCCACACACCTGGCTCTTGCCCGGTCGCGTGGCCTTGACCTCGTCAGTGCGAACACACACCTTCTGCGGCTTCGCCCCCGCTTCCCGTGCATCCATTCAGTCGAGGACTTCTGCGCGCAGCTCGATGGGGCGTAAGGGCGCGGGCCTCACCCCGCCAGCGCCGCAATCGCCTCGATCTCCACCCGCACGTCCTTCGGCAGGCGGGCCACCTCCACGGTGGCGCGAGCCGGCGGCTTGTCGGTGAAGAACTCGGCGTACACCTGGTTCATCGCAGCGAACTCGCCCAGGTCCTTCAGGTACACCGTGGTCTTCACCACGCAGGCGAGCGAGGCGCCGGCCGCCTCGAGAACGGCCGCGATGTTGTGCAGCACCAGCCGCGTCTGGCCTGTGATGCCCTCCGGGATGATGCCCGTCTTGGGATCGATCGGGATCTGCCCCGCCACGAAGATCAGGTTGCCGACCCGCATCGCCTGCGAATACGGGCCGATCGGGGCAGGGGCGTTGGGCGTGAGAATCACCTGTCGGTGCATGGCGGTCTCCGTAGTCAGCGCGCATTGCAGGGGCCGTCGCCAGATGCGTGATACGTGATGCGTGGGAAGAGAGGATGGGCAGCGCAACTCGTGCCCGTCTTCTCCCGGTCTTCGCACGTCTCACGCATTACGCATCACGTATCACGCATCACGCCTTTATTTCTGCCTCATCCACCGAGCGCACGCGGTCGCCGACCCGGATCGGCCCGACCTCGGGCAGGCCCGAGAGCTGGGTGCGGTCCACGTTGAGCCGGGCCTTGGGCTGCGAGCCGCCGCGGAGCATGGACACCTCGACCATCTCCGCACTCAGCACGTGGGTGCCCCGGTCCTCGGGCCGTGACTCGCCGCGCGCCTGGGGCACGTAGACGCGGCACACGGTGAGATGCTCCTGCGGGTGGGCCGCCTGCACGTAGCCCTTCACCGCCTCCCAGGCGCCCAGCGACTTCCCCGTGTCGGGGTCCTTCACGTCCTCCACGGGCGCGAAGACGCTGAAGACCATGCCCGCGGCGACGCCGGCGGACGTGCCGACGTTCAGAATCAGCGTCTGATCGTCGAGGATCTTCGCCACCTTGCCTTCCACGCGCGCGGCCATCGAGGTGCCTCCTGTGGGGGGTGGTGCGTGCGCGCACATTATAGCGCCAATCGCGGACGGGACAAAGCGGTGGGCCGGCCACGGGGTGTAAGCCGGAGTTGCAGGTGGCTGCGGGAGCTCCGAAGGAGCGAAATGGGATAGCCCAG
>DAOOIT010000116.1 GCA_035384565.1 Planctomycetota bacterium
GGCCAGAATCGCGGGCGTCGCAGTCCCACGCGGATTCTTGGACAGGCTCCTAGCCGGCAGCGCGGTTGCTCCCTACCCGTCTTGACCTCGCCGTCGCGAATTCCTACAATATCGTCGGCCAGCATACGGCAACAGACACGCCGGTGCGGCTCAGCTCTGCGAGGGACTGCCCAGTGGCCACCCCCGTGCCCCCACAGGATGATGCGCGCAAGGCCCGAGCCCTGTCGCTGATCTTCGACATCAGCCAGGCGATCAACCGCAGCCTGGATATCCACGAGACGCTGGCCCCCGTGCTCGACACCCTGGCCACCCACCTGGGCATGGTGCGCGGCACCCTCACGCTCCTGAACCGCAAGACCCGCCAGATCACTATCGAGGCCGCGCACGGCCTCTCGCCCGACCAGCTCCAGCGCGGCCGCTACCAGTTGGGCGAGGGCGTCACCGGCAAGGTCATCGCCAGCGGCGAGCCCGCCGTGCTGCCGCGCATCTCCGACGACCCCTTCTTCCTCGACCGCACCGGCGCCCGCAAAGGGCTGCGCAAGGAGGACCTCTCGTTCATCTGCGTGCCGATCAAGCTCGGGGCCGAGGTGCTCGGCGCGCTCAGCGTGGACCGCCCCTCGAGCGACGCCGCCCTGCTCACCGAGGACGTGCGCCTGCTGACCATCATCGGCTCGATGCTGGCCCAGGCCGTCCGCCTGCGCCAGGCGGCCGAAGAGGAGCGCGAGCGCCTGCTCGAAGAGAACCTCCGCCTCCAGGAGGAACTCAAAGAGCGCTTCCGCCCGGCCAACATCATCGGCAACTCGAACGCCATGCAGGAGGTCTACGACCTCATCGCCCAGGTCGCCAAGAGCGACGCCACGGTGCTCATCCGCGGCGAGAGCGGCACCGGCAAGGAACTCGTCGCCCACGCCATCCACTACAACAGCCGCAGGGCCGAGCGGCCGTTCGTGCGCGTCCACTGCGGCGCCCTGCCCGAGACGGTGATCGAGAGCGAGCTCTTCGGACACGAGAAGGGCGCGTTCACGGGCGCCGTGGCCCAGCGCAAGGGCCGCTTCGAGCTGGCCCACGGCGGCACCATCTTCCTCGACGAGATCGGCGACCTCTCGCCCGCCATCCAGGTGAAGCTCCTGCGCGTCCTCCAGGAACGCGAGTTCGAGCGCGTGGGCGGCACCGAGACGCTGCGGACCGACGTGCGCCTGATCACGGCCACCAACCGCGACCTCGAGGCCCTGATCGCCGAAGGCGGCTTCCGCGAGGACCTCTACTACCGCCTCAACGTCTTCCCCATCCGCGTGCCGCCGCTGCGCGAGCGGAAGACCGACATCCTGCTCCTCGCCGACCACTTCGTCGAGAAGTACGCCAAGGCCAACCACAAGCCGGTCAAGCGCATCGCCACCCCGGCCATTGACACCCTCATGGCCTATCACTGGCCGGGGAACGTGCGCGAACTCGAGAACTGCATCGAGCGCGCCGTGCTCCTCGCCTCCGACGACACGATCCATGCCCGCCACCTGCCGCCCACGCTCCAGATGCCCGACGCCAGCCCCGTGGCGAGCCGGGGCACCTTGCAGGCCATCCTCGATGCCACCGAGCGCGATCTGCTGGTGGACGCCCTGAAGGCCTCGCGCGGCAACAAGGCCAAGGCGGCGCGCGCCCTGGGCCTCACCGAGCGCCTGATGGGCCTCCGCGTCCGCAAGCACGGCATCAACCCCAAGCGCTTCCGCTAGACCAGTACATCCACACCGCCAGGTAGGTCAGCCACAAATACCATACCGAATGGTATGATTGTGGGACCGGCCCACTCGAGCGACTCTCGGCTTCTAAAATATTGCCATCACTGCATTTACGCAGATGCACCAGCCCGGACCTGCGATCTGGCACACCCATTGCTCTCGCACGCCGATGCGCCAACCTGGCGCTGGACCAGGCGTTCGATGCAAGGGAAAGGGCCGGAACCGATGCGTCTCATGTCCGCCGCAGTGGCCATCCTCTTGTTTCCCTGTGCGGCTCGCTGGGGGGCCGCCGCCGAGGTGCCCGCCCCCGAGGGCGGTGCGGCCCCTGCCGAATCGGCCCCCGCGCCCGAGAAACCCTGGTCGGTCACCCTCGACTCGACGTTCAACGGGAAGTACGTCTGGCGCGGGGTCAACGTGGTGGACGACCCCGTGTGGCAGCCCTCGGCCACCTTTGCCTGGAAGGGGCTCAGCCTGAACGTCTGGGGCAACCTGGACCTCACCGACGTGAACGGCGACCGCCGCAACT
This sequence comes from Planctomycetota bacterium, assembly GCA_035384565.1. Classification (NCBI taxonomy): domain Bacteria; kingdom Pseudomonadati; phylum Planctomycetota; species Planctomycetota bacterium. The sequence continues at coordinate 2,260 of DAOOIT010000116.1, forward strand.
TCACTGAGGTGGACTACACGCTCGACTACTCGCACAGCGTGGGCAAGGCCACGTTCTCGGTCGGCACGATCCGCTATGTGTTCCCCCACACGGGGTTCCCAACGACCACCGAGGTGTACGCCGGCGTGACTCTCGACGCGCCCCTCTCCCCCACCTTCAAGGTCTACAAGGACATTGATGAATCGGACGGCGTCTACGCCAACTTCGCCCTGAGCCACACGGTCCCCGGCCTGATCCGGTTCTCGGAGAGAGCCAGCATGTCGCTCGCTCTCTCCGCGGCCGTGGGCTGGGGCGACCACAAGAACAACAACTTCTACTATGCAGGCACCGATGCGAGCGGCCTGGCCGATCTGACGTGCTCGGTGGGCCTTCCCATCGCCATCGGCGACCACATCACCATCAAGCCCGCCCTCAACTGTTCGCGGCTGCTGGACCCCGACGCCCGCCGCAACATGAAGGCCGCGGGCGTTGACCCGACGAATCACTGGCTCGGTCTTTCATTCACCTTCGCGTTCTGAGACAACCCGGCTTCCACCCCCTGAACGAAAGGAGAAAGAGCGATGAAATGGAAGCTGATGGCGGCGGCGGGAGCGTTCGCGTGTCTTCTCGGCGGCACGGCGGCAGGGGCGGAGGCCGCGCCCGCGCCGCCCCCGCCCGCGAGCGCCCAGGGGCTCGACACCTTCTGGGTGCTCATGGCCGCCTTCCTGGTGTTCTTCATGCAGGCGGGGTTCGGCATGGTCGAGGCCGGCTTCATCCGCGTGAAGAACACGTGCAACATCCTCACCAAGAACTTCCTCGACTACTGCATCGCCTGCGTGATGTTCTTCCTCGTGGGCTACGCGTTCATGTTCGGCAAGGGCAGCGCGTTCATCGGCTGGACGGGCTTCGGCATGGAGGGGGCTGAGAACCCCTCGGGCGTGCCGATCTTCGCCTTCTGGCTCTTCCAGGCCGCCTTCTGCGGCGCGGCGGCCACCATCGTGGCGGGCGGCATGGCCGAGCGCATGAAGTTCTCGGCCTACCTGATCTACACGGTCGTCGTCAGCTCGATCCTCTACCCGATCGTCGGCCACTGGATCTGGAACGCCGATGGCTGGCTGGCGAAGATGGGCTTCGGCGACTTCGCCGGCTCCACCGTGGTGCACACGGTGGGGGGCTACGTGGCGCTGGTGGGCACGGTGATCCTGGGCCCGCGAATCGGCAAGTTCGCGCCCGACGGGCGGCCCAAGGCCATTCCCGGCCACTCGATCCCCCTGGCGTCCCTCGGCGTGTTCCTGCTCTGGTTCGGCTGGTTCGGCTTCAATCCGGGCTCGACCCTCGCCGTGGGCGACGGCACGGCGATCGGCCTCGTGGCGATGAACACCAACCTGGCGGCCTGCACCGGCGCGCTGGCGGCCATGCTCACCATCTGGGCGATCGTCGGCAAGCCCGACCTCTCGATGACGATGAACGGCTGCCTGGCCGGCCTCGTGGCCATCACGGCCCCGTGCAACTACGTGTCGCCCGCGGCCGCTCTCGCCATCGGCGCCGTGGCCGGCGTGATCGTGGTGCTCGGCGTGCTGCTGCTCGACCGCCTGGGCGTGGACGACCCCGTGGGCGCCGTGCCCGTGCACGCGATGAACGGCACCTGGGGCACCCTGGCCGTGGGGCTGTGGGGACAGAAGTCCCTCGGTCTCGCCCGCGACGGCTTCTTCCACGGCGGCGGGCTTGAGCAGCTCGGCGTCCAGGCCCTCGGCAACCTGGCTACCATCGCCTTCGCCGTGGTGTTGATGGCCTCGCTCTTCGTCGTGATGAAGAAGACCATGGGCCTCCGCGTCTCGCGTGAGGAAGAAGTCCGCGGCCTCGACATCGGCGAGCACGGCATGGAGGCCTATGCGGGGTTCCAGGTCTTCACCACCACGTGAGAGAAGGGAAGCCCGTCCCGACCCGTCACGCGTCACGCATCGCGCGCTGGCGCCGGCCCCAAGAAAGGAGCGAACCCGTGAAACTCATCATCGCCTACATTCAGCCCGAGAAGCTCAGCGACGTGAAGCAGGAGCTCTACAAGGCCGAGGTCTTCAAGATCTCGGTCACCAACGCGATGGGCTGCGGCCAGCAGAAGGGCTACCACGAAGCCTATCGCGGCGTGGACATCGAGGTGAATCTCCTCAAGAAGGTTCGCCTGGAGATCGCCGTCAACGAGGGCTTCGTCAAGCCCACGGTGGACGCCATCATCAAGGGCGCCCGCACGGGCCAGATCGGCGACGGCAAGATCTTCATCCTCGACCTGGTCGAGTGCATCCGCATCCGCACGGGCGAGACCGGCGGCCCCGCCATCGGGTGAGCCTGCGGAGCCCGCCCGGGAATCCGCGAGGCGCTCCGGCGCCCCGCGCATGGGATGGCCGCATCGGACGTTGCCCGTCCGGGGCGGCCATCGCCGTTCGTGCGCCGTCGGTGCTTGCGGCGCCTCAGCGCAGCCGCTCGCACTTCGTCACGTCGCCCTCGGCGTCTATGATGAAGACCCCCGAGATCGTCTTGAACTGCTGGTTGTCGAACAGCTCGGCCACCACCTTCTTGTCGGGTGACACCTCGACGATCTGCGGCTGCTGGCCCACGTGGCCGTGCCCGCCCCAGTTGCAGATCACCGTGTTGCCGTTCGACAGCCGCTGCATGCCCGCCGTGAACCGCAGCGGGTTGCCGGGCAGGTCGTTCTCGTTGATCTCCCACACCACGGCGCCTTTGGCGTCCACCTCCAGCACCTTGTGGGCGTCGCCCGTCGAGATCAGCGTGTTGCCGTTCGGCAGGCGGATGCCGCCGAAGGCCATCTTCTGCTTGAACTCCCACACGATCTTGCCCGCCGCGTCGTACTCGCGCACCACGCCGTCGCTGTACTGCCCCACCAGGTAGTTGCCGTTGGCCAGCTTGCGGGCGCCGCGCATCTGGCCGTGGGTGTTCTTGCACTCCGTGGTCAGCGGCACCTCCTTGAGGATTTTGCCCTCGCGGTCCACCTCGATGACGCGGCACGGCCCGCTCTCGGCCACCATCACCACGCCGTCGGGCAGCGGCTGGCAGGCGTGCACCTCGTTGGCGGGCGCCGTCCTGTACTCCCACACCACCTTCTGGTCGCGCGTGACCTCTTTGGCGCCCTTGGTATGGGTGAAGAGGATATTGCCGTTCGGCAGCAGCCAGATGTCCTGCGCTCCGGGCGCCTTGCACTCCCACTCGATCTTGCCTTCCTTGTTCACCAGGCACACCTTGCCTGCGCCGTAGTCGGCGCACAGCAGCGCCCGCCCGAGCGACTTCGCCATCGCCGGCTTCGGCTCTTCGCCGGCCCGGGCGCCCATGACGCACGCCAGCACCCCACACCACGCCACACGACGCAGGCTCACTACTTACTCCTTCCATCCAGGGCGATCTGCACCACCGAACGCGGCTGCCATTGTAGCCGCCGACAAGGGGAAATCCAACACCGCCCGCGTCGGACGAGCGTGGACGACATGGACACCATGGGCAGCATGGACGCGGCGACGAGCCGTTGCGTCCATACTGTCCATCGTGTCCACGACATGTTCGCCGTAACGCGCGCGATATGAGCAAGCGCTCAGCGCGCCCCCACGCTCACGGTTCCGGCGGCGCAGCGGCCTTGGAGTCAATGGCCACGTCGAAGCCGCCGGGGCGCGTGCCGCGGAGGGACGATGCTTCGAAGCGGCCCCCCGCGGGCGTCCATTGCCAGGTGTCAGTGAACTTGCCGCTGCGGACCGTCACCGTCGTCCCATCCAGCTTCACCGCCAGGTCCTTGTGTTGCCAGGGGTCGTAGACGCTGGCGAAGCGGACGGCCGCCGTATTGAGGCTCGCCTGAAGCTGCTGCCAGCCGAGCGGCTTGCTGCGGTTATCTGCGGTCGAGACGGCGACGTCGGCCTTGAATGCGGCATCGGCGACGACCTGGAAGTCGCACTGCGCCTTGCTCGCGACGAGGCGATAGCGGCCGTTAGCCGCGTCCACGGCCTCCAGCTTCGGCCCCTGCACCAGCCACGTGATGTCCACAGCCTGCGGGGCTCGGATGTCGTCGAGCACGAGCACGTAACTCCCCTTCACCCAGATGAACGTGCGGCGGAAGCGGTCGAGCGCGGGGCGGCTCTTCTTCGTCTTGCGGTCGGTGTAGGCCAGGTACGAGCCGGCCGCCTCGCCCTCGACGACCACGATTGTGGGCGGCGTGTCCTCACGCCGCGTATCGCGGGACGGGGACGTCCCGCCCACAAACCACGCGGTGACCTTCGCCATCTGGGTCATGTCGCCGCTGCCGGGCTGGGTCCAGCCCTGCGGCTCGGCGCGGCCCGGCACCATCTGGCCCATGCCATTGACGAGGATCGTGTTGTGATTGGAGGAGCGCTTGGCTGACGAGTAGCGGTCGGTCTCGGCCAGGTACTCGCCACCCGCGAGCAGGACGAACGAGTTGGCGTCGGGGTCGTCGTGCGCGACGTTGATGTACTGGAAGTTCCTGCCGTTGCGGTACTCGTTGAGGCGATAGCCCCCGAAGGGGCCGCACTTGAACATAGCGGCGACGGCGCCGTCGCCCCAGCTCTCGCGAACGGTCGCGAGACCGAGGTCGGGGAAGAAACTCGCCGTCGGCAGCTTGCCCAACTGCCCGCCGGTCAGGCTCGGGTCGTCCCACAGGATGGACCACCAGCCGAACTCCGTGGCCTTCGGCTCGGCCTTGGCGAACTGGCGAAGGCCGTCCATCACGTCGGCCTGTTTGTGGTGAGCGGCGGCTTTCTGGAGGAAGTTGTTGTAGCCGCCCACGCCGCCGGAATCGCCGTAGTGCAGGCTGTCGCGCAGCCCGGGGGCGAGGGTGGAGAGGCGGAAGAGGCCCACGTTGCGGAAGAACGGCTCGTCGAGGTACTTGGTGCCGAGGCACTCGTCGGACGCCTGGCAGGCCAGCACCAGGTGCGGCCCGCCGAAGACGAGGTAGGTCGCCGACTCGTGGCTCGTGCCGTCCCTGGGCAGCCACTTGGCCACGAAGCCCAGTTCCTCGTGGGTCCTGGCCAGGAGCCACTGCTCGTCGTCGGCGCCGCTGAAGGCGGCGAGGACAGCGAGGGCCAGGCCCGCGTTGCGGTGCCAGCGGTGGTTGTTCTGCGGGTCGCCCTGCCAGTAGTGGGTGCCGGGGTTCTTGGCCAGGTGGCCGCCGTGATACATCGCGCGGGCGTGGAACCACAGGGTCTTGCGGAACTGCTCGCGGAAGGCGGGGTCGAGGTCATTGTGCAGCCAGTCGAAGGTCAGGGCGGCGCCGACCATGATGTTGGCCGCGCTCATGCCGCTGTTGCGCTCCTCGCCCGTCTCCCAGTCGGGCAACGACTGAAGGAGCTTCAGGAAGCCGATGCCGCGCTCGAGCGACGCCTTGTCGCCCGTGAGCAGGTAGTGGAGAGCTACGGTGGGCATGCGCCAGAGGCCCTGGCGCTGGCCGTCGGTGGCGTCGGCCAGGAAGGCCGGCTTCTCCGGCGCGACGCAGACGGGCAGATAGGCGAGCATCTGGTCGCGCCAGGGCTTCGCGAGGTCGGAACCTCCCGTGGGCTGCGAACCCGCGGGAGGCTGGAAGAAGGCTTTGAGCTGGGGGATTCGCTCGGCCGTGAGGAGCAGGCGCGGCCGCTTGGCGAGCATGCCCTCGCGCCACGCCACCGGCGGCCCCTCCAGCGCGGGGTCCTTGTCGGGCACCACGGGCGGCGGGGGCGGAGGAGGGGTGGGCTTGACCTTCATCGGCCCGCCCAGTTCCGCCTCCACGTCGTCCACCCAAAGCGTCTGGGCCTTACCGTCCGTGGCATCGCCGAACAGCGCCACGGCAGCGAAGCCGGTGGCATTCGTCTTGTTCCAGTCGAACCGCTTGACCGGCTGGTCGTCCAGCATCAGCGTCATGCCCTTCTCGGCATCGAAGTCGAAGGTCCACTTCCGCCAGCGCGCCTCTCGCTTGATCCCCAAGTATTGGAGGTTGGCAAACCAGTTCTTCTGGTCAGTGTCAGTTACGGCGTAAGTCGTGTCTCCTGCGAGGTATCGGGCGTAGAGGGCCCCCACGGCGAGCACGCGTCCGCCGGCGAGGGCCACGCCCCAGCGCGGCCCGGTGCGATACGCCTTGGGGTCGGCGGGGGCCGTGCCGTCGTCGTAGACCCAAAGGCTCACGCGGCCCGAGCCGTCTTCATCGCGCAGTTTCCAGCAAGCGCTGGCCCCCGGTTCGATCCGGAGCGCCGAGCCGGTATCGCCATGGCGGCGGTCAGCATCCAGCGCCACGGCGCCCTTCGTCTGCCACTTGCCCAGATCCTGGGTGCCATCGAAGCTGCTCGTCGCGGCACCCTGGCTCCACCGCAATCCCAACAGGCAAACGACCACACATCTCACTGCAATTTGCCGGTATCCGTGCATGTTTCTTCTCCTGCTCCACTGAGGGTAGGGCCTCTCAGGCCGAGCCCGCGGGGCGCGACCCCCTGCCCTTGACTCAGAAGCTCTCCGAGCGCCGCCGTGAGCCGCATTCTAGCGTCAGCCTTCGCCGCGCACAAGGGGCGTTGCCTACTACCCTCCCGGGCCACCGCCACCTGGCCGATGCATGGGCGGCCACGGCGGTCGCCGCCGAGTGTCCGTCGGCGTCCAGCCTTCAGGCGGCGCCTCATCTTCACGCCATTCCGCCCCCCTCTCATGCTGGCTCATCCCGCAGATGAGCGAGCATGGCCGGAACCGCGAGAATCGCCAATCCTCGCCCTTCCGCCCATGCTGTATCACTCTCCCCCTCACAGGGCTGATACAGCATGGGCACGCTGCGCCCCCGAGGCGCTCGGCTGCGCAGTCCCGAGGAACCGCCGGATCGCCAGGAGCAGGAACCGCCACTCGCTCCACCAGGCCTGCCGAGCCAGGATCGCCAAACACTGAAGAGCCCATGATGTTGTGCCGCCGCATATGGATGTTGACGGCTGACAACAATATCTAAGTGTCTACGCACCAATATGTTCAAGGTCACAGGAAGACCTGCTAACCTGGCTACGTTGACAGGCGGCAACATCGCCTGAGGGTCCCCAGGCATGCGTGTGTCCGGTGCGCAGGACCCGCCGGGCAAGGCAGTGCGTAACGCTTTGCAGCAGTGCCGCTTAGGGATCAGCGCCACCTGTCGGTCGCTTGCGGCGCCCGAACGGTCAACCGGCACACGAATTGCTATTTCTCCACCCAGCTTTCTGCACTTGGAGTATGGGCCGGCTACCGCATGCTCTGAGGAGGAACGGACGTGTCAACGCTGCCAAGGGTGACGGTGCCGTCGGGG
>DAOOIT010000117.1 GCA_035384565.1 Planctomycetota bacterium
GGAGGTTCCCGCTCCGGCGCGCGCGAAAGAGAAGAGGCCGCGGAGCGGCCAAGAGTCCGGTCCCCACGCAGAGCGTAGGGACGAGAAGAAGGAGGGGAGCGCGGGGTCGAGAGGAAAAGTCGGAAGTTATGCTCGCCCCTACGCTCTGCGTGGGGGCGGTGATGCGGACGCTCCCGCGTCCAACCCCGGCCTCCTGACCCGAACCTCCCGCGGGTTCGCAACCCGCGGGAGGTTCCCGCTCCGGCGCGCGCGAAAGAGAAGAGGCCGCGGAGCGGCCAAGAGTCCGGTCCCCACGCAGAGCGTAGGGACGAGAAGAAGGAGGGGAGCGCAGGGACGAGAAGAAGGAGGGGAGCGCAGGGACGAGAAGAAGGAGGGGAGCGTAGGGATGAGAAGAAGGAGGGGAGCGCGGGGTCGAGAAGAAGGAGGAGGGCCTGCCTCCCGAAGGTTCCAACACCTTCGGGAGGGTAACAGGAAAGGCGAGCGCTGGGGGTCTTGCCCTCCCGAACGTATTGGAACGTTCGGGGGGGAGGGGAGCTCGCGGGTCGGTCTCAAGCGCAGTCCGTGCCCCTGGCGAAGGCCGAAGTTCACATCGCAACCGCCGCGCCCATGCTGTATCAACCCTGTGAGGAGGAAAGTGATACAGCATGGGTGGATGGGCGAGAATGGGTCATTCTCGCGGCTCCGGCCATGCTCGCTCATCTGCGGGATGAGCAAGTATGGAAGGGGCGTGGCCGGAGAGCGTAAGGCGTCGCGGCATATAGGGTTATGGGGCGGGCATCGCTGGCGCGGCTGCACCCCGTCCCGTGCTCCCCGGCGGCGGCCGCGCCGCAAGTGGTTTGGGCGTGCGCGGGCGGCCATTCGCAGTTGCCGCCACTCGGCCCCGCCCCCTTCTCGCCATTCGTTGACAACCAGCCTGGCATGCACTATCATGCCGGCCGTGACAAGAGTGCGGACGCCATCCGCCGTCGGCACGAAGTCCCAAGGTGAGCCCCATGACGCCTCTGCACGAGCAGTTCGTGAGCCGTTTCGAGTTCGAGGATCCGCGCGGCGAGGGGCCGACGCGTCTCCGGCGGGAGTACAAGCTGGACGCTCTGATGGCCTCGGGCGGCGAGCTGGACAAGCTGCTGCGCCTGGCGGAGTGGAGCTATGGACGCTTCTATCTGTTCGGGCGGCCGTCGGTCGAGACGGAGAACGCCCTGGAGATCCTCGATGCGTGCGCGGCGGGGCATACCTTCTACTGCGCCCACTACGCCATCGTGTTCTGCGCCGCCGCCACCGCCCTGGGGTGGGTGGCTCGCCCGATCAGCGTGCGGCAAGCCGAGGAGAACTACCGCCTCAGCAACCACAACATCGTCGAGGTGTGGTCGAGGGAGCGGCAGCGGTGGCTCTGCTTCGAGCCGACCTACGGCGGCTGCGTGGCGATCGGGGGGGAGCCGGTGAGCGCCTATGAGGCGGCGCGCCAGTGGTTCACCCGGGAGGCCGAAGGGCTCCAGGTGATCCTGGGGCCGCGGCGGCAGGTTGTCACCAAGGCCGACTTCCCGTTCCGTCTGCGAAAGTACCCGAACTATGGCTGGACTCAGATTGACGAGCGCAGCTTCACCTGCTACGCCTGCCTGGCCTGGGTGCCCACGAATCGCCTCTTCGGCCAGCACGCGGGCAAGAGCATCGAGAACTGGGACCATTGGCCGGGCCTCACCGTCTACTTCGGCGCCGAACGCCGATGGTGTGAGGACCCCCGCGAACTGCCGCCCTACTACTCGGAGGCCGAACGGCATGGAAGCGCATGACCTCTGGCGTGGAATGTGGACGCTGCTGTGTTGGGCCGCCCTGGCGGGCGGCGGAGCGCTGGGCGGGGAGATGCCGCCGCCGGCCGAGCCGATCCCCGCGAAGATCGAGATCGCCGAAGGCCCCTTCCAGCCGACGATGGAGTCGCTGACGAAGTACCAGTGCCCCGAGTGGTTCCGCGACGCCAAGTTCGGCATCTGGGCCCACTGGGGGCCGCAGGCCGTGCCGATGGCCGGCGACTGGTATGCCAAGCACATGTACGTGCAGGGCCACCGCCAGTACGAGCACCACCTTCAGAACTACGGCCACCCCTCCGAGCACGGCTACACGGAGATCATCGGGCTGTGGAAGGCGGAGAAGTGGGACCCCGACCGCCTGATGGCGCTCTACAAGCGGGCCGGCGCGCGCTACTTCGTCAGCATGGCCTGCCACCACGACAACTTCGACCTGTGGAGGTCCCGATACCACCGGTGGAACGCCGTCAACCTGGGGCCGAAGCGCGACGTGGTGGGCGACTGGCAGAAGGCGGCCGCCAAGCTGGGCCTTCGCTTCGGCGTCTCTGAGCACATGGGCGCCAGCTTCACCTGGTGGCAGCCCAGCCACGGCGCCGACAAGACCGGCCCGAAGGCCGGGGTGCCCTACGACGGCGCCGACCCCAAGCTCGCCGACCTCTATCATCCCGCCGCCGCGCCCGGCGACACGGGCTGGTACAGCAAGAACCCCGACTGGCAGCGCGAGTGGTTCGCGCGCGTGCGGGACCTTGTGGACAGCTACCGGCCCGACCTGCTCTACACGGACGGCGGCGTGCCCTTCGGCAACGAGGTGGGCCTGAGCCTGATCGCCCACTTCTACAATGCCGACCTGAAGCACCGCGGCGGCCGCCTCGAGGCGGTCTACACCTGCAAGCAGCGCTCCGAGGGCAGATGGGTCGAGGACCTCGAACGCGGCGTCATGCCCAAGATCAACCCCCACCCCTGGCAGACCGACACCTCGATCGGCGACTGGTACTACAACAAGAACTGGAAGTTCCGCCCCACGAGCTGGGTCGTCCACATGCTCGTGGACATCGTGAGCAAGAACGGCAACCTCCTGCTCAACGTCGTCCAGCGGCCCGATGGGTCGCTGGACCCCGAGGCCGAGCAGTCGCTCGAGCAGATCGCCGCCTGGATCGCCATCAACGGCGAGGCCATCTACGGCACGCGGCCCTGGCTCGTCTACGGCGAGGGCGCCGTGAAGGCCAAGGGCGGCCACTTCGGCGAGGACTTCGCCTACTCTGCGAAGGACATCCGCTTCACGACCAAGGGCGAGACGCTCTACGCCATCGCCCTCGGCTGGCCAGCCGACCGGCAGCTCGCCATCCGCTCGCTCGCCCGGCCCGAGGGCGAGAACGCCAACGCCATCACCAGCATCAGCCTTCTCGGCTCCAACGCCCAGTTGCCGTGGAAGCAAACGCCCGAAGCGCTCGTGGTGACGCTGCCCGCCGAGAAGCCGTGCGACTTCGCCGTCACCCTCAAGATCGCCGGCGGCAACCTCAAGGCAATCGAGATCCCCGTGGTCATCGAGCCGGTCCGCCCCGACGCCCAGGGCAACTTCGCCCTCCTGGCCGAGGCCGCCGAACTGCACGGCGACCAGATCAAGACCGAGGCGCAGGGCGGCCAGCCCAACATCGGCTTCTGGGACAGGTCCGACGAGTGGGCCTCCTGGAAGGTGAAGCTCGACAAGCCCGGCACGTTCCGCGTTCGAGCCTCCGTCGCCACGATCCACGCCGACGCCGAGTTCGTCCTCGAGGCCGCCGGCCAACAGCTCGTCGGCAAGCCCCCACGCACGGGGAACTGGGCCGAGTTCCGCGACTCCGACCTCGGCCAGCTCGAGCTCAAGCAGCCGGGTGACTGCACGATCAGCGTCAAGGCCCGCGACGCGAAGTCCTGGAAGGCCATCAACCTGCGCTCCGTCTCTCTCGTGCGCGCGCAGTAACACGGCGAAGGGGGGATTGCCCATGTCCAAGCTGACGCCTGTCCTCGCGTTGATGATGGTTGGCCTGTGGGGCATCGTTCGGGGCCAGGAGGCCAGAACGTTGACCTTCGACGGCGACGACGCCCTCGCCGGCTGGACCGTGACCGGCGATGTGACAGTGGACGCCACCAAGGGCCGCGACGGCAAGGGCGGCGCGCTCAAGGTCGGCCCGGGCGGCGTGGCCATGCTCAAACTTCGCGACACCGACGGAGCCGGCAAGGTCGAGCTGTGGGCCTACGACGACGGCAGCAAGCCCGAGAACCCCAAGGCCCACCGCGTCGGGCCGCGATGGGGCGTCGTCCAGGGCGACGGCAGGCTCCTCGCCGTAGGCATCCTCTACGCCAACTACCTGGGCGGCAGCGAAGGCTACACTGCCACAGCCTGCGACGGCAAGGACTGGTTCGACCAGCTTCTGTGGCTCGGCGTCAACCGCGCACCCGCCGGCTGGCACAAGTGGACCATCGAGTTCGACGCCGAGGCGGGCATTGCGTTCAGCCACAACGACAAGGACATCAACCGCACACTCGACGCGGGCAAGGCCAGGCTGAACGGCTTCCGCGCCATCGCCCTCTGGGGCGACAGCGGCAAGGGCAACGAGCAGACCATCTGGGTGGACGACATCGCCGTGACCCTCGGCGGCCCGGTCAAGTCCATCCCCATCACCGAAGCCAACCCCTACGATGAGAAGACCATCGCCGCCGACCCAAGCCTTCGGCGCACCATGCCCATCTACACCAAGGCGAACCCCCCCGCGACCCCCAGGCTTGAGGACCTGCCGCTCAAGGAGAGCGTGTCGCAGTACGGCATCACGTGGACCTTCGACAAGCCCGCCCGCGTGGGGCAGTTCGTCAACGGCGACTGGTACGTGGTGGGGCCGGTGACGATTGCGGCCCTCGACCCGAGGCCGCTCTACGGCAGCGAGATTCCGAAGAACCAGCTCGACCACATGGACAAAGAGCGCCCCGAGGCCCAGCGGGTCCGCAACGGCTTCATGCTCAACCCGCCCGCCGCGATGAAGGTGGCCTACGACAGCGGCGTGCGGAACTGGTTCGACCCTTCGCTCCTCCGCAGGCTGCCCGTGGCCATGAAGCCCGGCGACTCGCTCGTCGCGACCATCAGCATGCCCAAGAACCTGGTGCTCCACGCCCCCCTGCGCAACAAGATTCAGCGCGGCGAGGGCGACAGCAGCCCCATTCGCACCGCCGCCGTGCTCACCTGCGTGGCCGAGCCGCAGCCGCCCGACGCCTTCCGCCCCGCCTTCTGCGACCGCACCGCAAGGGTCTACCTCGCCCGGAACCTCAAACGCGAACTGCTGCCCAACGCCGCCCCGACCCCGAGCGTGCCGAAGACGCTCGACCTCTTCATCCGCTTCACCCAACGGCCCTGGGTCGGCACCTGCTTCTTCGGCTTCGAGGAGCCCGTCGAGAACATGCCCCAATACGGAATGGAGTACGGCCGCGTCGCCGGCACGTGCGCGCTCCTCCTGTGCACCGCGTTCCCCCCCGACCAGAAGGAGCCGCTGCTCGTCAACTACGTGCAGGTCGGCATTGACCTCGGGGGCATGATCCGCGCCGGCCACCCCGGCTGGTCCGGCTGGGGCGGCCACGGCAGCGGGCGCAAGCTCCCCATCGTCTTCGCCGGCCTGCTCCTGGGCGACGACGAACTCGCGAACATCAACCAGTCGTTCCCCAAGGCGAGCTTCGGCGAGGATGAGCAGACCGCCTACGGCGACTGCTGGACGGGGGCCAAGGTGGTCTTCACCGGCCACTCGGGCATTGACGCGGCCACCGGCGTGGGCCGCAGCCGCGGCAACGACTGGGGGCCCTACGAGCACACCCCCCCGTCGCAGTGGAAAGCGGGCCAGAACACCAGCGAGGCCTACCGCCGCACGTGCACGGGCGGCGGCTGGGTGGCCGAGGCCCTCGCCCTCCGGCTGCTCCGCGCCGAGAAAGCCTGGGGCCACGACGCCTTCTTCGACTACATGGACCGCTGGATGTTCGAGGACGACTCGGAACACATCAAGACCATCAAGGCGGCCACGGGCAAGGACTACGACCACGAGTGGTCGCGCCACGGCTGGGCCTGGCAGGAGAAGGAGGCATTCGTCAAGGAGATGTGGACGAAGCACCGTCCCACCCTGGCGGCCCCGACCGACGGCTGGAAACAGCCGCACGACGACAGCTACTACCGCGCGGCCATCGAGAAGTCGCACAAGCAGGGCCAGCCCTGACGCCGCCGACAGGGCAGGGGAGCGCGGCTTGCACGGCCCGGTGGAGGAGCGCTTGACCCACTCACGGCAGCACGGCAGGATGCCGCCCAGGAGAACCACCGTGAACCCAGTCCCCCGCAGACGGTTTCTGGCGGCCGCCTCAGCGCTGGCCGCGCCACACATCCTCCCCGCCGCGGCGCTGGGCAAGGACGGCGAGACCGCCCCCAGCGACCGCCTCGTGCTCGGCGCCATCGGCATCGGGCCGCGCGGAACCCACGTCCTCTCCTGCATGATCGCCGAGAAGGACGTGCGGTTCGTCGCCATCTGCGACGTGCAGCGCTCGCGCCGCGAAGCCGTCAAGAAGATGGCGGACGCCAAGTACGGCAACACGGACTGCGCGGCCTACCGCGACCTGTTCGAGCTTCTGGCCCGCCCCGACATTGACTGCGTGCTCATCGCCACGGGCGACCACTGGCACGCGCTGGCCTCGATCCTCGCGGCCAAAGCGGGCAAGGATGTCTACAGCGAGAAGCCCTGCGGTATCACCATCGGCCTGTGCCAGGCCCTCGACGACACCATCCGCCGCACGGGCCGCATCTTCCAGGCCGGCACCCAGCGCCGCAGCGTGCCCAACTTCCAGTTCGCCGTCCACCTCGCCCGCAGCGGCAAGCTGGGCAAGCTGCACACCCTGCACGCCTCGTCTTACTACCCCCGCAATCGCCACGACTTCCTGCCCGCCCAGCCCGAGCCGCCGAAGGACGAGTGCGACTGGGACCGCTGGCTCGGCCCCTCGCCCTGGCGGCCCTACAACCAGGAATACGTGCGCGGCGGCTGGCGCGGCCACGACGACTTCGACTCCGGCGCCACGCTGCTCGACTGGTGCGCCCACACCGTGGACCTCTGCCAGTGGGCCAACGACGCCGACGGCACCACGCCCGTCGAATTCGTCCCCTCCGAGCACAACATCACCTGCCGCTACGCCAACGGCGTGAAGCTGGTGATTGACTTCCTGCGGCAGCCCTTCGGCGACCGCTCGCCCCACTACCGCACCGAACTGGGCACCTGCCCCGTGCGCTTCATCGGCGAGGAAGCCTGGATCGAGGTCGGCGACAGCGGCGGCATGGTTGTGGGCGGCGCATCCGCAGCCCGCGTGGAGGCGCTCAAGGCCGAGTTCGCGCTCTGGGCGCGGGCCTCCGGCCTCGACGCCTCGCCCCACACGCGGAACTTCCTCGATTGTGTGAAGAGCCGCGCACTCCCCGCGGCCAACAGCCGCGTGATGCGGTCGAGCCACATCGCCTGCCATGCCGCGGCCACCGCCTGGATGCTCGGCCGCAAGCTCGCCTTCGACCCCGCCAAGGAGGAGTTCGTCGGCGACGACGCGGCCAACCGCATGCGACACCGCGCCCTCCGCGAGCCCTGGCACATCTGATCCCCCGTTTGGCGGGTCTCGGCCGTCCGGACAAGAGAAATCCAGACTCGCCGCTCCTCGGACTCTCGGATCGGCGATTCTCGGCCTTCCGGCTCAGTCTTGCATAGACTCCCCAGAGTCGCCCACCGTCGCGCCCAGCAAGCACGGACTACTAAATAGATACATACGTACTCATGGAAGGTGCGAATGGCTACATATGGAAGGGACGCAGAGAGCGCACCCATAGGATTGTCGCATACCTCATAACCACAATATTCCGATTCACTTACATCTCTATGCGTAGGCTCTGCCTGGCACCCTTCCGCTGTTCCGGTCCCGGCGGAACGACCCTATGGCTTCGGGATGGCGAGGGCCTGCTCGACCGGCGTCGCCGTCTTCACCAGCGGCTCGACGCCACTACCGAACTGGTATGCCACGACCCTCACGGCGACGGGGAAGGTCGCGCGGGCGGGGAGTTCGGCGACCCGCAGCTTGCCGTGTGCGATCGCGGCCGGGCCGTACGCGACGTAGTACTCCACCGGCAGCCCCGAGTCGCTGCTGGCTTTGAGCTCCAGCGGCGCACCGTCAGCCTTCAGGTCGCCCGGCGGCGGGAACGTGATGGTCTGGTCCCTGCCACTCCTCAACCCGGAGAAGCCGCGGGGCATCATGCCCACCTGCTCGGTGTAGCGGAACTCAGCGTCGCCCTCGCTGAAGGCCATGAACGTCACCCGGGCGGCTTCTGTCGCCGGGGCCAGGGCGTCGAACTGAATCCGAAAGCTGCTCGGCCCCGCAATCGTCACCGGGCCGCTGACCTGCTTGACGCGAATGGGCGCGGAGGAGTGGCCGACGGGCTGCCCGGCCCGCGGCCACTTCGGCCCCTTGCCGTCATGTTGCGAGGGGTAGACCTCGGCGTAGACGGGGTGCACCTCGAATGTCTGCCCGTCGCCCACCCACTGGAGTTGGGTGAAGAAAAAGCGCGCTCCCGCGTCCACCCAGACCGGGTCGCTCCACCGGATGAACTGGTCTTTCTTGCCGAAGCCGCCGGCGTGGTAGGCCACGGTGGCCTCGGCCATCTCCTTGTCGAAGTGCCACGCCGCTCGGGCCTTGTCGCCCCGGTACGCGTCAAAGGGTGCGGGATCGGCCTCCCCCTTGGCCTGGATCGCCAGGTCGGTGAGCCAGCCTGCCCGGGGGTCGATCTCGCGGCACTTCACGGGGTGCTTTGCGTCGAGGGGCCAGTCGGGGATGCGGGCCTGCGCCGCCTTACGGAGGAAAAGGGCGAGGTAGGCGGCGTTGCGGTCGGACCAGGCGAAGTGTCCCGCGCCCGGCTCGACCACGAGGCTGGCCAGATGGCGCTCGTTCTGCGCGCGGTAGGCGGCGAGGGCGTCGCGTCCGCCCTCCCAGCTCTCGCGGCCCGCCTCGTCGCGCATCGTGCCGCCGAACTCGTCGAACTGCCCGAGCATCATCAGCGCGGGCAGGCCGGGCGGCACGGCGCCGTCGCCGCTTGGGACGCCGCCTCGATACTGCACGAGGCCGAAGCAGCGCTCCGCCATCCTTACCGCGCACGCCTTGGCCTGCGGACCGCCCGCCGAGTGGCCGATGAAGAAGAGGGGGGCAACCGCAAGCTCGCCGTAGCCCGACGCCCTGGCCAGATCGTCGAGGACCTTCTGCAAGTCCGCCGCGCCGAGGCCGCACTGGAGGAAGACAATGGCCAACTGCTCGGCGGCGCAGGCCTGGCGGATGCGGGCGTCCTTCACGCATTCCCGTTCCATGAGCGTCATCCCGCCCATCACCACGCCGCGCACCCGCCTGGCCTGGGGCGGAACCCACAGGAACGCCATGCTCTCGCCCTTCGCCGTCGCCACGGGCACGGCATACTGGAACACCGCCCCGAGGCCGGGGGCCGTGACGAACACCAGAAGGCTCGCTGCGCGACAAAGGCATCGCATGGCACACTCCTGTCGGGTTGGCGCTCCCGCGATTGTAGCCGTCCACCCGCCCGGCGCAAGCCTTCTTGCGGGGGTGTGGGCCGGGATTGCAGGCACGGTGGTTCTCTCTGGCGCCGGAAGGGCTCG
>DAOOIT010000118.1 GCA_035384565.1 Planctomycetota bacterium
GCGGGACTGGCCGGAGGGCGTAAGGCAGTGGGGCATAGAGGGTTATGGGATGGCCACCGCGGGTGCCGCGGCACCGGCCCCGCGTTGCCCAATGGCGGCCGCGTCGGGATCGCCAAACCCTGATGAGCCATAAACACCGTCACATCAATCAGTTAGTCAATGATGGGCAATGATGCGGTTCCTGGCACAATATGAAGACATAAACGCTGTGTAGCCAATTGGTTACGCATACCAGTGACATTTCGGTGAGCGATGGGCATCCGCGATGCCGCGTGAGCTTGGGGCGGGTGTCCATACTTGCTCAACCCTGGGAGCCTGTCCAAGAATCCGCGTGGGACTGCGACGCCCGCGATTCTGGCCGCAGGCTAGGAGCACGGAGGAGGCGATGCAACGGAGAGCATCGCTGACGACGTGCGACAACGCCTGCGGCCAGAAGTCGCGGCGTCCCTTCGGGTTGCGGCGGCAGCGGAGCGTCTGCCGCGTTGCGTCTCCTCAGCGATGCGCTCCGTAGCATCGCCTGCGGAGCCGCGCCTTGCATCCGCCCCGCTGGCGCCGGCAACGCAGCCCACGGGGATTCTTGGACAGGCTCCTAGTGGGAGAGAGTGAGCAAGTATGGGTGGAAGGGCGAGAAAGGGGGTATTCTCGCGGTTCCTGCCATACCGGCTCTGTTCCGGCGGTGAGCAGGTATGAGCGGAAGGGCGAGAACCGACGATTGGCGGCCATCCGGCTTCGCCGGGCGTTCGAAGGGCCGTGCCCGCAGGGCGCGCAGAGGAGACGCGTGGGAGACGGCGGCGCTGGGTGCGGCTGAAGTGTTGCACACTCCCGAACTGAGGGGCGCGTCGCGCGTCACGGGCTTGACCGCGGGCCGGCAGGCGTGTATCATCTGATGACCCCGCGACCGCCAAGGCGCGGGGCGCGTGAGCTCGGCGGGAGGGCGACATGGCGCGTCCAGTGGGCGGGCGCCGGACGCGCCGGGAAGCGAGATGCACTCTATGGAACTCCTGCGTCGGACCATCCTGGTGGCGGGGCTGGTGTGCGCCCTGTGGTTCGCGGCATCGCCCGCGCCGGCCCTGGTGAGGGTGCGGGCCGTTGACTTTGCCGCCGAGCAGGCGCGCAAGCCGAAGTTCGCCGAGGCGTCGAGGCTGCCGCTCGCGGAGTTCATCGTGGAGGAGACGCGGGACCGCCTGGTGGCGGTGGAGGGCGCCGAGTGGGAGGAACTGCTGCGTGTCGCCCGACGCCTGGCGGCCGGCAGGGAGCTGGATGCCGCGTGGCTGCGTCGCGCGAACCTCGGGGGCCGCGCGACCAGCTTCTTCTTCCGCCCCGACGAAGCGCCCGTGCGCGATCTCGCGGGCAAGCTCAGCGACGATCACCCGTTCACCTACGTGGCCGTGGGCGTGAGCGGATATCTGGGGGTGACCTTCAGCCGGCTGTTCACGACGATGGGCGCGCCCCGGTGGCTGGCGTACCCGTTGCGCCGCTATGCCGTGTGGGTGTTCGCCGCCGCGCTGCTGCTCTATGTGCTGCTGCCGTGGCCGCGCGTGCGGGCCAACACGGCCTATTACTCGCGCGTGCGGGCCTCGGTGCTGCCCGACCTCATCGGCGTGATGCTCACCGGCGTCTTCTTCGTGATGCCGCTGATCATCGTGCCGCAGATCTCCCCGCGCGGGGACTTGCTGGATGCGGAGGGCGGGTGGATCATCCTCACGCTCGTCTTCTGGGCCTTGTGCGTCTTCGGGCTGGCCATCTTTGCCGTGGCCGCGCGCTACACGGCTTGCCAGGTGCGGGTGCTGGAGGACCGGCTGGAGTACGTCACCCTCACGGGAGTGCAGGCATTTCCGTATGGCGAGATCGCGGCGGTGGAGTTGGCCGCGTATGAGCCTCCCAGGGCGCTGGTGAGGGCGGGGTTCATCGTGAGCTTGATCAACTGGCGGGCGGCAGGTCCCACGCTGCTCGTCGCCAGCCGCACCGACTCCGTGTTGCGCGTGAAGGCGCGGGATGGGCGGTCGTTCCAGCTCGTGCTCACGGCGCTGCGCGGCGTGAAGCACGTGATCGCCGGCCTCCAGAACGGAGGCGTCGCGCTGTCGGACGAGGTGGCGCGGCTTGGCCGGGGCGAGAAGTCCGTCGAGCCTGAGGCCATCGCACGGCGCACCTGGGTGGCCACGACGCTTGCTGTGATCGCGATCGCCATCGGCGCCACCGCCGCGGGCCTGTGGGCGGAGAGCCCGCAGATGCCTCGGGTGGAGGCCCCCGATGCCGGAGGTCCGCCGGTCACGATCGAGCAGGTGGCCGAGCAGGGCCGGCTGATCGAGGCCATGTCGGTCGAGCGTGACGCCATGAAGCGCGCGCTCGACCGCTACAAAGCCGCATCAGAGGACGATGCCGCGCAGCGCAAAGAGGCCCTCCGCGAGTTCGAGGCTGCCAAGAAGCGCTTCGAGAATCTCCACTCCCAGTTCGAGGCGGTGGGGAAGGGCGCATCCGGGAAGCCCGAGGAGAAGATGACGCCATGACCAACGGCGCGCAGCCGAATGCCGGCGAAGCCCCGCGGCGAGTGGGCGCGTTGCGGGCCATGCTGGCCATGATGATCAATCCGGGCCGCGTGCTCGAGCGGCACGCCGGCTCGATTGCCGCGCCCTGGGCGCTGCTGGTCTCGGGTCTTGCCTTCACCCTCTTCTTCCTCCAGACTGCCCTCGACCTCGAACGAGTTGGGAAGATGGCGTCGGGCGACGTGGCGGCGCTCGCGGGCAAGGGCGCGGCGATGGGCATTCTGGGCGTGGCCGTTCTTGCGTTTCTGGCCTGGGCCTTCTCGCTGCCGTTCGGCGGCCAGCGCACGGCGGGATGGGCCGTGCGGGCCTTCGGCCTGGGCTACAGCCCGGCGCTCATCTACGGCGCTGTGGGGCTCGGCCTGAACCTTGGCCTCAAGTGGAACACGGCCGTGGCCTGCGGCGTCACGGGCCTGCTCTGGGCGCTCGGGCCGCTCTTTGCCGCCTTGCGCGAAATGACCGGCGGCAAGAACGGCGTGAGCGCCGTGCTCTCGACCCTGTGCGGGGCTGCGATGCTCTTCGCCTGGGCCGAACTCAGCCTGGGAGGCTGATGAGCCATGGCGGAACATGACTCGCCGGCGGGACTCCCCCGCGGCTACCCCCTCGTGCGGCTCGTCTCGTTCGCGGGCCTGGGCGCGCTCACCGCGCGCCATCTGAACGCCAATGAGATGGCGCCGGCTGTCGGGGCGGGCGTGGGCGTGGTCTTCGGTTCTGTGGGCCTGGGCTTCCTCCGCGTCCTGGTCAGCATCTTCTGCCCGCGCGTGATGCAGCGGCACGGCTACCGCGGCATCCGGGCGGCCACGGGCGCCGGCTTCCTCATGATGTTCCCATTCGCCGTCCTCGCGGCCGCAGCCGAGTTGCAGTTCGGCTGGAGCGCCGTGCAGGCGTTCGCCATGGCCGGCATCATGACCTCGGGCGCTGCCGCCGGCGCCGAACTGGCCAGGCTCGGCGGCGGGCCGATGGCCAGCGCCATCGTGCCCACGTTCCTCGCGTTCCTGTTCTCTGCCGCCTGGGGCCTGGCGACGGCCCTCGCGCAGATGCTGCCCCTGTGAAGGCAACCGAATGCGTTGCGGTCTCCTTCATCTCGTGATGGCCCTTGCCGCCGCGTTCTCCGCGTGCACGGCCGGCGCAGGCGAGGGCGAGACGAAGGTGGCCTGGGGGCCGCTGCCCGCGGGCTGGCAGGCGTTCGACAGCGACCGTCGCGATGCTCGGACCCTGCCCAGCCAGAGCGAAGCGCCGCTCGCCGTCGGCGGGCAGCAACTGAAGTTCTACGCCGGCAATTGGGGCAAGAACGACGGCGGCGTGAGCGTGGACGTGGCCTTGCTCGACCGCCCGTGGCGCACGTTCGACGACTTCAAGTCGGCGCTCACCGCGAACATGAAGGGGCAGGTGGACTACGAGTTCTCCGAGACCACGTTCCAGGGCTACCGCACCTTCCGCATCGTAGGCAAGGAGGGGGCGGCCATGTTCATCAACAAGATCGGGCTCAACTCGCACCAGGAGAGTCTCTTCGTCGAAGTGGACCCCGAGAATCACAAGTGGGCGGTGATCGGATGGGACATCAATATCGGCCTCTCGGGGCGTACGAGCGCGGAGGTCGAGGCGGTCAAAGCTCGGGCGCCCGGCATCCTCGCCCGCTACAGGCAGGAGGTCGCTCAGTTTCTCGAGACCCTGCGCCTCACGGGACCGGTCGGGCCGCCACCCCCGCCGCGCCGCTACTCGGCCACCATCGCGCTGCCGCCCAATCCCAAGCCCGGGGACGTCATCTCGCCTTCGGCGACCTATGAGGACCAGGACGGCAAGCCGCCGAAGCAGATCAAGGGCGAGGCCTGGCTCTTCAACGGCAAGTGGGGGCATTCGGTGGTGTGGGACGGGAAGCCGCTCGTCATCGAGCTTCAGGCCTCGATTGAGGGACAGGCCCTCGTCAAGAAGGTCGTCGTTCCCGCATATCAGACCTCAAGTGCGCCGCCGAAGGAGCCCCCGACCACCTCCACCACTTCGCCCGCCTCGGCCGCAGAGGGCAAGCCATTCGGGGAGATCATCCAGGCGCCGACGCCCGGCCTTACCGGCATCGGGCCGCTGCCCGGGCCGAAGAACCCCCTCGAGGCGATCATCAGCGTTGTGGGGCCGGGGCTCATCGGCCTCATCGGCAGCATCCTCAGCGGCTTGCTCGGCGGAGGCAAGCCTGTGGCTCCAGCTCCCAGTGTTCCGCCGCCGCCCTCCGCTCCCAAGCCGCTGCCGCGAAGCCCGCGCGCGCCCAGGATGCCCGAGCCGGCGCCGCAGGCAGCGCAGCCTGAGAAGCCCGAGCCGCCGCCGAAAGAACCGCGCAAGACGCGCTCGAGGGCCGAGCAGAAGGAGCGCGCCGAACGCGCCCAACGGGAGGCAGAGAAGGCGACCCGAGAAGCTGCTGCGGCCGGCTCGATCGCGGGCACTCTCTCGAACACCCTCTCGAACATCGGCAAAGAGGTCCGCGACACGGGCCAGGCGACCAAGGAACTCGTCACCAACGTTGGCCAAGCCGTCCATGAGGCCGCGCGCGACGTCTACCGCGACCCGACGATCCTCACCAATACGCTCAAGGGGTCCCTCGACACCGTGAAGGAGGGCGTGAAGGCTGTCGGCAACTCGGCCGTGGAGACCGGCAAGGACCTCGTGCAGGCGGGCAAAGACGTCTACAAGAATCCCGAGATTCTGGTGGACACCCTCAAGGGGAGCTGGACGACGACCAAGGAGGGCATCGGCGCCATTGCCAAGGGCGTGTGGGACTTCCTCACCGACCCGAGGAAGGTGTGGGAGGCCATCAAGAGCTTCTCCGGCCTCCAGAACTTCGAGAACGCGATGGACCCCAACCGGTCGCTGCCCGACCGCATCCTCCAGGTGGGGGTGGGCGTGGCGAACCTCTACGGCACCATCACCCTGACGCAGGCCGTGGGCAAGAAGCTGGTGGGCGGCGGCACGGGCGTCATCGGCAAGACGGGGGTGATAGACGACGTAGTGGGCGCGGGCGGGAGAGGCGCCGGCAAGTCGCCCGGCGCCGGCCGCGCGATGGCGGGCACCCGCAAACCGCCGGCCCCGGGTTCCAAGGTCAGCCCGACGCCCAGGGCCCCCGCTGCGCCTGAGGTGCCCACCGCATCCAGGCCCGCGGCTGCGCCCGAGGCACCCAGCGCGCCCAAGCCGGGGCCGAAGCCCGCGCCCGAGCCGCCTCCGCCCGCGAAGCCTGCGCCTCCGAAGGCCCCTGAGCCGGCCCCCGCGGCGGCCGAGCCTCCGCCTCCTGTGCCGCACAACACGCGCAATCTCGACCAGGTGCGCCAGCACCTGGCCGCGAACCCCTCCGATGCCGCCGACTACTACATCAACATGGACAAGGGCCGCCTCACGCAGACGATGCGGAGCCAGACCCTCGTGCCCGGCAGTTCCGGCGCCATCTACGCGTCGCCATCGGGCAGCGGGCCCCTGGGCTACACCTTCCCAGAGACACATGTCGTGCGTATCCCCAAGGGACAGTGCATCGAGGCGGCGCGCTTCCACAACGGCCGCTTCCTGGATTCGGCAGGAAAGGTCATCTCCGTGCCTCCGGACAAGGTGGTCATGGTCGCCGCCCCCGAAGGCACGGGACGAGTGGTGATGTACGTGGACCAGGCCGGCAACCCCACGCTGAACCTGCCCGCCAGCAAGTTGCAGCGTTGGGTGCCAGGCCATGGATTCGCTCCCGTGTGATGGCGTTCGCACAAGACCGGAGGCCAACGTGAGCACCCCCGACCGGGGAGGCATTGAGCCCTCCTTCAGATTCCAGATCGGCCGGAACGACCTCGGACCGCTCTTCGTGGACACGCTGCGCCTGGAGTGGAGCGCCACGTCGCCCCTCCAGACCGAGCTGGCAGGCTACCGGCCCGGCTCGGGCCAGGCCAGTCACGATCTGGCCGAGGTGGCCCGCCACCCGCTCCTGACCAAGGCGGCGCCCATTCTCGCGCGACCCACGTTCCGCATGCTCCACCGCACCGGCGGTGGAGCCGCACCCGCGAGCCACTTTGCCGCCTACAACAACAGGAACTTCGACGCCGACGCCATTGTCACCGTGACCCCGTCTTTCGAGGATTCGCTGCTCATCCAGCTCCTCGACCCGCTCGACGACTACTGCGCGTGGTGGACCGAACTCCTCGCGGCCAAGGTGGAGGACGAGCCGGCCAACTTGATTCCGGAGTCCCTGCCGCTCGAGTCGTTCGTCTACTTCCTGCATGCGATTGACGCCTATCGTCGCGCCTCGTACCAGAGCATGCTCGAGTACGCGCCCACCGACCAGCTCTTCCTCACCGCGGCGGAGTTCACCGACTCGATGGTCCGTTCGCTCCGAAGCCGCGACCTGCGCTGGCTCTTGCCCGCCTTCCTGCATCTGGTGCCCGGCCTCGACCTCTCGGGCTTCGACCCGCGCGAGGAGCATCTGGCTGCCCTCGCCGATAGTGGCTTCCTGCTCGCCGCCCGAGACCGCGAGACAGGCCAGCCAGGCCTGGCGTTCGGCGAGGCAGGCCGCTCGATGGGCATCGAGTTCCACCGCACCTGGCTGCTGGCCGTGGGCTTTGAGCTCGCGGCGCTGTCGCCCGAGAATGCCCACCCGTTGAGCCGCGGCCTCCTGGCGCCAACGGCCCTGGCCAACCACCTGGTGCTGCTGGAGAGCGTAGACCAGGGACGGGTCGGCGTCCACCACGAGGCTCTGAGCGCCGACTCGCTCCGTGCCAGGCTGCAAGAGCTCGTGACGGACGCGCTCGCCGGGGCGGCCGTCGCCGGTGTCTCGGCACCCGCGACGCAGAGCTCTGCTTCGAACTTGGTGTGCCCATCGTGCCGGGCCCGAGTGGGCGGCGACGCGCGCTTCTGCCCGTCCTGCGGCAAGCCCATGCCGGCCCCCGAACCCGTCGTGCCGTCCTTCTGCCCCAAGTGCGGCGCCAGGACGCAGCCCGGGGGCCGCTTCTGCGTCCGCTGCGGCGAGGCGCTGAGCGCACTCGCCTGACCTCCGGAAGCCTGCTCGGAGCCGTTCGAGCGCCTTCACCAACTGTCGCGACTTAAGGAGTCGTCTGGCCATGCACAGAGCCGCCCTTGCCAGCTTGTTTCTCGCCGGCCTCCTGTCTCTTCCCGCACAGGCCGTTGCCGACTGGCCGCAGTTCCGGGGCCCCTTGGGCAACGGTCACGCCGCAGCGCCCGGCGACGGCAAGCCACTCGGTCTGCCCCTCCGCTGGAGCGAAACCGAGAACATCGCGTGGAAGACGGCGATCCCGCATCGCGGCTGGTCCTCGCCCGTCGTGCTCGGCGGCCAGGTGTGGCTCACCACGGCGACGACCGACGGCCACGACTTCTTCGCCGTGTGCGTGGACGCGGAGACGGGCAAGTTCCTGTTCAACGAGCGGCTGTTCCACTCGGACAAGCCCGAGCCGCTGGGGAACAACGTCAACTGCTACGGCTCGCCGACGCCCGTGATCGAGCCGGGGCGCGCCTACATCCACTTCGGCAGCTACGGCACCGCCTGCCTCGACACCGCGGCCTTCAAGGTGCTATGGGAGCGCACCGATCTGCCCTGCCGCCACTACCGCGGGCCGGGGGCCTCGCCCATCCTGTTCGAGGACCTGCTCATCCTGTCGTTCGATGGCGTAGACGTGCAATACCTCGCGGCCCTCGACAAGAAGACCGGCCGCACCGTGTGGAAGACCGACCGCACGACCGAGTGGGATGATCTGGATGCGGACGGCAAGCCGAAGATCGAGGGCGACTTCCGCAAGTCGTTCACCACGCCTCTCGTCTTCGAGGCAGGCGGCGTGGTGCAGATGATCAGCCCCGGCTCCAAGGCCTGCTACTCGTACGACCCGCGCACGGGCAAGGAGCTGTGGCACGTGCGGCACACGGCCCACACCTCGGTGCTCCGCCCGCTGTTCTCGCACGGCCTCGCCATCTTCTGCACGGGCCTGGGCGGACCCCAGCTCTGGGCGGTCCGCCCCGACGGCCGCGGCGACGTCTCCGCCACCCACGTGGCCTGGAAGGCCACGCAGGGCGCCCCCCGAACCCCCTCGCCCATCATCGTCGGCGACCTGCTCTACATGGTCGAAGACAGCGGCCTCCTCACGTGCCTCGAGGTGGCGACGGGCAAGGAGGTGTGGAAGGAACGCCTCGGCGGCAACTACGCCGCATCGCCCATCTACGCCGACGGCCGGCTCTACCTGTGCAGCCAGCAGGGCAAGACCACCGTGCTCAAGCCAGGCCGCATCTTCGAGGTTCTGGCCACCAACACACTCGAATCGGGCTTCATGGCCTCGCCCGCGGTGGCCGGCCGCGCGCTGTTCCTGAGGACGAGGACGCACCTCTATCGCATCGAGGCGCCCGCCTCCCCTGGAAAATGACCCAACGAAGGTGCCCGAAGGCCCCCAACGCAGGAGCTTGCCCGATGAGGCAGGTGGTCCTTCTTCTGGCCGCGGCATTGGCTGCGCAGGCCGTTGCCGCAGAGGACGGCGGAATGAAACACTTCCCGATCGATTGGCGCGCAACGGAACGCTCGGTGGTGGACCTCTCGGGCCTGCTCGAGAAGTCCGCGGGGAAGGCAGGGCAGGCCCGCGAGTTCCGTCTCGACAAGCCCACCGTCTGGTACTTGATCCGCGCGATGGAAAAGCCGTGAGCGCGCGAGAGGAGCCGGGGGAATCGCGTTCCCCCGGCTCCGGTGCGAGGAAGGACGGCGGGCTCAGACCACGTCAATCGCGGCAAACGCGCCGCCAAAGC
>DAOOIT010000119.1 GCA_035384565.1 Planctomycetota bacterium
GGCGAAAGGATAGCCAAACGAGTAGCGACAGGCCGCCGCACCGGTTCTTTGACAAGACGAAGCCTGATACGTGATGCGTGATGCGTGAGAAGAGAAGACCGGCAGGTGTTCTTCTCTGGTCACGCGTCACGCGTCACGGGTCATGCCTGGCCTGCCCGCATCGCAAGGTGCGGGGGGGATGGTGCGCCACGAGCGCGGCAGGGGTTACCTGCTGGCCGCGAATCGGTAACGGCCCGAGGCGACCTCGACGATGGCGCACGCGGGGTCAGATTTCCTCGATGGCAATGGCCCGGGCGGGGGCGCTGTCAATCTGGGCGCACTTGAAGGGCAGGGCCATGAAGAAGAACTCTCGGCGGCGCAGCGCGGCGAGATTGTCGAGGAACTCGACGAGGCAGGCGTCGCGGCTCATCAGGATGTCGTGGAGCGCCCGCGCGGCCGTGATGGTGGCGCCGAGCGAGAAGTCGGTGCCGATGCCCAGCAGCTTCACCTCGCGGTCGCGCAGCCAGACGGCGGCCTCGGGGGTGAGGCAGGGGGAGGGGCCGGGGCGGGGGTCGCTGTTGCGGCACAGGACGATGTCGCCCGGCTGAATGAGGCTGCCGAGGCACTTGTCGAGGAACGGGCCGCCGATCTCCTGGGCCTGGGCGGCGTCGGCCACGTCGAGCAGCACGGCGCGGCCGTAGAAGGTGTCGAGGGGCAGTTCCGTGACGTCCCTGCCGCCGGGATAGAAGTGGGCGGGGCTTTCGACGTGGGTGCCGACGTGGGTGTGGGTGCGGATGATGTCGAACTTATAGGCGTTGTCGCCGAGGCGCCCCCGCTGGATGACATAGGGCCGGTCCTGGGTGCCGGGCGGCACGACCTGGTAGGAGAGGTCCACCACGCGGTACTTGCCCGAGTCAATGCGGAAGACCATGGTCATTCTCCTGAAAGCTCGACGACAACGACGTGGATCGGCTGCCCCGCCTTGAGGGAGAGGCGGAGTTCGTCCCCCTGCACGCTCAGTTCGCTCTCCTGCGCTGCCCCAGTGCCGAGGGCATAGTGACGTGCCGTGGGGGCGAGGCGGCGGGCGCCGAGGCCGAGCAGCTTGAGGCGAGCCACGGCGTCGCTCTCGGCCGGGTGCGCGATGCGGATGACGAGCTTCTGGCGGCTCAGCCCCGCAACCAGGTCGAGAGCGCCACCGGCGGGGTTCTCGATGTGAAGCGTTTGTTCGAGAGGATGGGCGCGTGCAAGGGCCCAGGCGGCCCTCACGGAGGGGAGTTCGGCCGCAGGGAAAAAGAGGCTGGCCAGGGCGCCCGGGCCCCCCGAACGCGTGAGGGCGTTGAGCAGCGCGCCAAACGGGTAGGCGGAGGACGAGGCGTCGGGCGCGGGACAGACGTCCAGGAGGGCCAGGTGCAGGCCCTGGTCTCTGAGGCTGCCTGCGGTGCGCTCGAGGGCGGTCCAGGTCGCGGACTGGTCTGCTGCGGCCGCCGGCCATCGGAGCGGCTTGGCGATGTGCGCGACCATGGGGCCGGCAGCCTTCGCCTCCCGGGCATCCGCCGCGCAGTCTGCGAGGGGCGGGCTGCCGACGGCGATGAGTTCCGGGGCGGGCAGGAACCCGCGCAACTCTCTGGCCAGTTCGGCGAGCATCACCGCGTAGTCCTGGGCGTCGGGTTCCGCCATCCGTTCGCCGCCCACGAGCCAGCGCCGGACGCCGTAGGGCTCGGGGTGGCCGTTGGCCGCTCGCTCCTTGCCCAGGGGCGAGGCGGCCTCGCCGTTGCAGTAGTTGATCCAGTCGAGGGTGCAGAGGGGTCCGAGGTACGGGTTGAGCACGAGGAGCGGCTCGGCCCCGAGTTCGCGGCAGAGGCTGAGGAACTCGTCGGTGCCGAAGTCGGTGCCGCAGGGCTCGAAGGTCGGCTGCTGGCCGCCCGTGAGAGTGGCAGCGGGGCGCAGGTCCACGGGGCCGATGCCTCGCCGCCAGTGGTACTGGTTGGCGCCCGGGCCCGCGGGCCAGCACAGGAAGGCGGGACGCAAGGTGCGCAGGCTGGCCACGACGTCGCTGCGCAGCCCCCACGGGCTGCGGGCGGCTTCGGGGATGAGCGACACCTGATCGAAGAGCACGGTCGCCGTGCCGGCCACGGTGATGCAGAAGTCGGCCTGCGGGTCCGAGGTGTTGGGCTTGAGCACGAACTCGCGCGGCTCCCAGATGCCGGCGGCGGGGCCGGTGAGTTCCTCGGAGGCGTAGAGGGCGCCCTCGCGGCTCCGGAGCGAGACGGCTATGACGGCTTTGCCGGTGCCGCGCAGGTGGAGTCGGCCGCGGTAAGTGGCGCCCGCGGTGACCGGGATGCGCCTCTGGCGGATGCCCGCGTCGCCCCCCTGGTAGGCATCCACTCGAACGCCCTGCGAGAAGTGGCTGTTGAAGGGGTAGAGGGCCTCCCAGTGGAACGCGACCTTGTTCCCCTCGGCCCGGAGGGGTTCCCAGTCGGCGGCCAGGGTGTCGAGTTTCGACTTGGCGGGGTTGTCCAGGAGGAAGAGGGGCACGTCCTTCGGCTCGTAGACCGCGAGGTCGAGGTACTCCGCCGTGGAGCGGCTGGCCCCCAGGCCCACCCCGCCCCAGGGGAAGCGCGCGTCGCCCACGTGGTGGACCAGGCGCCCGTCGAGCGAGCACTGAAGCACCCCGCGCCGCAGGGTCACGTCAATGCGATAGCAGCGGCCGGTCTCGATGCGTCCGGGCACTGGCGGGGCGAGCGGCCTGGGGATTCCGGCGCCGACGGACTCGAGGACGTGCTGCCGGTTGCCGTGGGCGCCGAGGGTCCAGCGGACGTGGTTGTGGCTGTCCTGCACGTCGAAGAGAATGGAGAGGCCGTCCGGGCCGTCAATCTTGCGGCCGAGCAGGGTGAGCCGGTAGGCATTCCAGTTGCGTCGCCGCAGGATGACGAGCGGCTCGTCGAGCGTGCGGTCGGCCCGCACGATGGCATGGCGGCCGCCGAATTCGAAGAGTTGCCAGCCGCGCGCCTGGTTCCAACCTTCGGGCATCGCCTTCGGCCCGACCCAGGCCACCTTCTCGAAGCTGCGGTTGCGCAGCAGCTCGGGCAGCAGGGCATCGGCCCCGGGCGTGCCCGGCGCGGGCAGCGAGCAGCCGAAGAGCAGCGGCGAGACCTTGTTCTCGGGACGGTCCACGTGGATGGTGACCAGCGGCGGCGGCTGAGGCGACCCGGCGCCGCCGGGCGCCACGGCGCCGGCCAGCACAAACACGGCAAGTGAGACAGCACACCTAGGCATCGAGGCCCCGATTGCGGCGATAGCGTTGCTCGCGCCGGGCGATGCCGTATTCTATCATCGCCTCGCGCCTCCGCGCAAGAGGCGCGGGGAACATGGGGCTTGACGCCACGATCGCTCATCTGCTAACATACAGGCAGGAGGCGGGAGCACTGGGAAGTCCACCCCGTTGGCGGAGGCGTGGCAGTGAGCGTTCAAGAGCTGGATCTGGTAGCAACGTTCCTCGACGTGGGGCACGGCGACGCTATCGTGTTGCGCTTCCGTGAGGGCCACCAGGTGCGGACCGTGGTGGTGGACGGCGGCGGCCCGGCTCACGCGGGACGCCTCCTCTCCTACCTCCAGCGCTGCGGCACCGAGGTGGTGGACCTGATGGTGGCCACTCACGTGGACCGGCACCATATTGCCGGGCTGCTGCCCGTCGCCGAGGCCGAGCAGATCAAGATCGAGTGTTTTCTCGGTCCGGCGTGCGAATCCACGCAGCCCTCGGTGGCCGGCTTGCGGCTCCCGGACGAGCGGGCCTATCAGCGCCTGTTCTCGCGCATCCACAGCCGTGTGCGCCCCGAGCGCATTCTCAGCCCGGTGCGCGGAATGCCGCTGCCCCCGCTCTTTGGCGAGGCCACGATTACCGTCCTCCACCCGGGCACGACCAACCTGCTGCGCGCCGCGCCGCAGGATGCGCCCGCCCGGCGGCCCCAGGACCTGGTCGTGGAACAGAATGAGCTCTCGCTGGTCCTGCACATCGAGGCGCACGGCATCCGCCTCCTGCTGGGCGGCGATGCGCAGGCGACCTTCTGGACCGCGGCAGCGGCGGAGCGCACGATGAGCCGGTACCTCGACGTCAACATCCTCAAGGTGCCGCATTACGGCCGCCCCACGGGCCTCCCCGCCGCCCTCGCCCTCAGCGGAGCCGTCTGCACGGAATACGCCGTCTTCTCCCTCAGCGCGAAGCTGGACAAGGTGCCCGCGCCCGACCTCGTGCGCGCGTTCCGCGAGACACCCACCGAGGTCCTCTGCACCGAGCACGCAGTGCACCCTCCCTTCTGCGCCAACCCGTACTGCCACGCGGCCGTGTCGGGGCAGGACATTGTCTTCTGCCGCTGCCGCGGCGACTCGTCGTACTCCACGAGCGCCGAGCACTGCCCGGCCAGTGCGGAGCCGGCATGAACCGCCCCACGCCGCAGACGGCTTCCGCCGCTGGCCCGAGCCGCGAGGCGTCGGACCGCGCCCTGGAGGCCCTCGGTGCGGTGTATGCCGATCTGGACGCTCTGCTGGCAACCCTTCCGGTCGCCTGCCAGGCGTGCGGGCGCTGTTGCGATTTCGTGAGGAACGACTACCGCCTCTATGCCAGCCTCATCGAGCGGCTGCCCGTTCTGCGGTTCGCCGGGCCGCCGCGGCTCACGGCCGCGGGCCACTGCGGCTTCCTGGCGGGCGGCCGGTGCTCGGTGCACCGCTGGCGGCCGCTGAGCTGCCGGGTGTTCTTCTGTGCGCCGGAGCACAAGGCGCGCGAGCAGGAGCTCTACCACGCCTTCCAGCAGCGGCTGCGCGCTGCCACAGACCGCCTCGGCCTGGAGTGGGACTATGCTCCGTTCTTCGCCGGGCAAGCGGGCGGGCCGGCAGGCGGTCAGAACTCCGTCTTGCCGTAACGCCGGAAGTAGAAGCCCGCGCTCGAGTACGCGTAGTCCTCGGCCCTCTGCACGATGCCGCACAGGACGGGCTTGTGGTGGATGTAGTTCAGCTTCTCGAAGCGCGCGCGGGCGCTGTAGATGACGAGGACATCGGTCTCGTCCTCCCAGAGCGGCTGCCCATCGTCGGGCAGCTCGAGGAAGCGTTCCGCGGCCCGGTTGATGGCGCGGATCGTGTCGGCGATGGCCGCGCTGGACGGGCCGCCGCCGAACAGCACGTGGTAGTGGTCGGGCAGCACCACGTAGCCGTACTTCTTGAAGCCGCGCTCGCGGCGCATCCCCTCGATGAGCTCCACCAGCGTGGCCGCGCTCTTGTCCTCGTGGAACACGCGGCGGCAGTTGAACGTGCGCACGGTCACGAAGTAGCTGACCTGCTCCTCGCCCGGCTGTTCGTCATGCGCCGCCATGCTCCGCCTTCCTACACCGAGCGGGCGCGCCCCTGCATCGCCAGCGCCACGCCGAAGGCCAGCGCGCCGCCGATGATCAGAGTGGGCGCCCACGCCTCGTAGAACTGGAACTCGCGCCAGGCCGCCACATCGTAGCCCACCTGCTCCCCGAGCCGCTCGAGGAAGAAGAGCGACACGCCGGCCATCATGGCGGTCACGCCCACCAGGATGCCGTTGTTCTGCGTCGTGCGGGCCGCCAGGGCGATGCACCCCACGGTGATCAGCCACAGCACGATGGAGCCGCCGAAGCCCGCCACCCAGCTCCCCTTGCTGGACCCGAAGCCGTAGCCCACGGTCACGCACCACACGGTGCCCGCGATGCAGGCGACCAGCAACACGAGGCGCCCCGTCTGCCAGTTCTCGCGGGTGCGCGGGTCGAACAGATGCGGCCCGTAGCGCATCAGCTTCTTGCACTTCGCGCACTTCACCCGCTCGCCAGGGCGCAGTTCCGAGGCATCAATCACCCGCCCGCAGCCCGGGCACCGGAAGCGGTGGCTCGCCATGTCGAAGAAAGGGTCCACTGCCGGCTTCCTGTCTCGCCGCGCTTCAGTCCCGTCCGGCGGCTCGGCAGAGCACGATGAATCCGTTGCTCCGCAGGCCCTTCGCGAGGCCGCGGAGCACGCCGTTGCGAGGACGATTGAGGTGGAGGAACTCAGCGACCCGGAACCCGGCGCGCCCGAGCACGCCGCGGAGTTCGCCCTCGCTGTACACGTAGAGGCGGAGGCCCCGGATGCCGCGATAGCCGTCCATGTCTTTCTCGAAGGCCTCGGGCCGCCCGCGCCAGTGGTCCCGGAGGGCGTGCCAGAGGTAGCGGCGGCCATCGGGGTCCCACAGGTTCTGCCACCGATTGTGCAGGTGGAGTGCGAAGAGGCCGCCGGGCGCCAGATGGCGCCGGACCGATTCGAGGAAGCGCTGCCGGTTGGCGGCGCCGTGAATCATCCCCAGGGTGCTGAACATGCAGATCGCGTAGTCGAAGGGGCCGAGCCCGGTCTCGTCCAGGCGGGTGATGTCGGCACGCACGAGCGTCGCCGAGGAACCGCCCGCGTCGAGTTTGGCCCGGGCGGCCGCGAGCATGTGCTCCGAGAGGTCCAGCCCGGTGACCTCGAAGCCGCGCTCCGCGAAGTGCACCACGTGGCGTCCCGTGCCGCAGCCCAGGTCCACCAACCGCCCGGGGCGGACGAACCAGCGATCGAGCACGCGCACGTCGAACTGGAACAGCTCATTGTGCCGGAAGTAGCGATCATAGTCCCAGGCGATATGGGGCGCCCGCAGGTAGTCCCAGGTCGCGGGCGCGATGGCCGCCTCGCCGCCGCCGAGGGCGGCGGCCTGCTCGCTTGCCCGCGGGAGACCGGCGGCGGGGGCCGAACCCTCGTGCCGGGTGTGGCCCGTGCGCAGGTCCACCGCTGCCCCGCAATCGCAGCCCAGCGGGCGCTGGAACTCGAAGAGCGTGACATCGTACTGCCGGCCGCACTGGGGGCACTGCACCGCCACGTTCGCGCCTCCGAAACGAAAACCCTATCGGGGTATGGTAGCACATCTACCCCGCGCGAGCAAGGCCGGCCGCGGGCCGGGTCCGGTAACGATTTTCTTGACTCCCCTGCGCCAAGCCACTATAATTCGCAGTGGAGGATCGGCGAGAAATGCAGCGTTCGACCCAAGGAACAGGGCCAGTGGATTACTATGTAGTCCTCCAGGTGGAGCGCCACTCGGGGCCGGCCGAGATCAAGCGGGCCTTTCGCAGGCTGCTGAAGCGCTACCACCCGGACCGCAACCGCTCGAACGCGGCCTGGGCCGAGCAACGCACCCGCGAGATCGTCGAGGCCTACCACGTCCTGTCGGACGAACGCCGCCGCAAGTTCCACGACCAGCAACTGCGGATGGAGAGCTTCAGCGTCTCCACCGTCACCTCGTCCGTGTCCTACGACCCGCCCGGCGACGGGGTCGCGGCGAAGTGTCGCGAGCTGTTCGAGGCGCTCCTCAAGGGGAAGATCGAGGCGGCCCTCGGGCTCTACGAGCGCCTGCGCGGCGATAAGGCGACCTTCGACCTCTACCCCCATCTGAGCCTGAAGGATCACCTGGACTGCAAGTTCCTGCTGGGCGAGGCCTACGAGCGGCAGGGCCAGATAGACAATGCGCTGGCCCTCTACGAGGAGGTGTTCCGCGAGGAACTCGAGGGGCCGCGCCTGCGCTACTTCTTCGACGAGGTGCAGGAACGCATTGTCACCATCTACTGCCAGCACGTGGCGCGCACGGCGGAGCCCAAGGACGCGGTCCGCTACTACCAGCACGCGCTGAAGCTGGGGCTGCCGAACAAGGACAAGGCCGAGATCCGCAAGCGCCTGGCGGAGACGTTGCTGAAGATCGGGGACCGCGACGGCGCCCAGCGCGAACTGCGCGAGGCGATCAAGCTCCACCCGGGCATCAAGGGCGTCCAGCGCCTCGCCGCGCGCCTCGGGATGCACGCCGTCTCGTCGTAGCAGATTGACCGGTCCGTGGCGGGAGGTCTCGTCGTCTTCCAGGCCAGGCCCCAGTTCTCGGGCACCAGATGCCGCCTCACCCTCCCCGGCGTGAGCGCGGCCCACCCTGACCACCAGGAGGCCCTGACACCGTGAGCACCCCGCCCGTCGTGACGGAAACCACCCTCCCCGGCTTCAAGCTCCTGGGCCGCGGCAAGGTGCGCGACATCTACGACCTGGGAGACCAGCTCCTCATCGTCGCCACCGACCGCCTGTCGGCCTTCGACGTCGTCAACCCCGTGGGCATCCCCGAGAAGGGCCGGGTCCTCACCGCCCTGTCGGTCTTCTGGTTCAAGCTG
The DNA here is from genome assembly GCA_035384565.1 of Planctomycetota bacterium. Taxonomy (NCBI): domain Bacteria; kingdom Pseudomonadati; phylum Planctomycetota; species Planctomycetota bacterium. The sequence continues at coordinate 8,196 of DAOOIT010000119.1, forward strand.
CTCGCCGACCTCACCGAGACGCACTTCATCACCGATCAGATCGGCGAGATGGGCCACGGCCTGGAGCGCTTCCGCCCCGTGCTCGAGGGCCGCTCGATGCTGGTGAAGAAGACGGCCCCTATCCGCGTCGAGTGCGTCGTGCGCGGCTACCTGGCGGGCTCGGCCTGGAGCGAATACCGCAAGAGCGGCACCGTGTGCGGCGTGCTGATGCCCCCGGGGCTCCTCGAGGCCTCCAGGCTGCCGGCCCCCCTCTTCACGCCGGCCATCAAGGCCGAGTCGGGCCACGACGAGAACATCAGCTTCGAGCAGTCGGCCGAGATTCTGGGGCAGGAGCTCGCCTCCACCCTGCGCGAGCGGAGCTTCGCCCTCTACAACCGCGCCGCCGCCCACGCGCTTCAGCGCGGCATCATCCTGGCCGACACGAAGTTCGAGTGGGGCCAGCGCGACGGGCGGCTGCTCCTGATTGACGAGGTCTTCACGCCCGACTCCTCGCGCTTCTGGCCCTTCGCCGGCTACCAGCCGGGGCGCTCCCAGCCCTCGTTCGACAAGCAGCCCGTCCGCGACTGGCTGGAGAGCACCGGCTGGGACAAGACGCCGCCCGCCCCTCCCCTGCCGCCCGACGTCGTGCGCCAGACGACCGAGCGCTACCTGGAGGCCCTGCGCCTCCTCACCGCGCCCTGACCCCTGCGGTCGAGGAGGTCCCTTGGACCGGCCGAAGCTCCGCCCCGTCGAAGCAGTGCCCGTGCGCCAGGGCGGGCGCATCTAC
>DAOOIT010000120.1 GCA_035384565.1 Planctomycetota bacterium
CGGTCGCCCGCGTTCGCGGGCTACAAGGCCCTGACATGTGGGCGAAGATCAGGGCCAAGCCCTGGGACCTAAGCCGCCCCGGGGCCAACCCTGAAGGGGCGAGAGAGCCTTGCGCGTGCCTCCTATCTCGCCCCGTTGGGGCTCAGAGTAGCTCAGAGATCGAAACCGGGGGTGTCAGGAAGCAGCGGTTGACTTCGGCTCATGGGCAGGGTACTATGGAAAGGAGCCGCCGCAGACGAGACCCAACCAAGCGAACAGGAGCGCTCCGCACCGAATGCCCACGGCTATGCTGAACGCCCTGAGCTGCGACCTGGAGGACTACTTCCAGGTGCAGGACTGCGAAGGGGTGATCTCCCGCGACGCCTGGGCGGCCATGCCGTCGCGGCTCGAGGCGAGCACCGAGCGCGTGCTGGCGCTGCTCGACGAGACGGGGGTGAGGGGCACCTTCTTCGTGCTGGGCTGGAACGCCGAGCGGCACCCCGAGCTGGTCCGCCGCATTGCAGCGGCGGGCCACGAGATCGCCTCGCACGGGTACGAGCACAAGATGATCTTCGAACAGACCCCCGACGAGTTCCGCGAGGATGTGACGCGCTCGAGAGCGCTGCTGGAGGACCTCGCGGGGCGCCCCGTGCTGGGCTACCGCGCGCCCACGTTCTCGATCACCGAGCGCTCGCGGTGGGCCGTCCGCATCCTGGCCGAGGCGGGCTATCGCTACGATTCCAGCATCTTCCCGATCCGCCACGACCGCTATGGCATCCCCACCGCGCCGCGCTTCCTTCACGAGCTGAACGGTGCGACGGGAGCGACGCGTGAGGACGGCGGAGCCGGGCGCGAGGGCGCGGGCGCAAGACCCTCAGCCGGCGGCCGCCCGGCGCTCATCGAGTTCCCGCCCACGACGCTGCGGGTCTTCGGCTGCAACGTGCCGGTGGCGGGGGGAGGCTATCTGCGGCTGTTCCCCGCGCGGCTGATCCTGGCGGCGCTGCGGCGAGTGAACCGCCAGAGGCACCCGGCGATCCTCTACTTCCACCCGTGGGAGCTGGACCCGGAGCAACCGCGCCTGCCGCTACGGCGTACGAGCCGCTTCCGCCACTACGTGGGCCTGCACCGCACGGCCGCCAAGCTGCGGCGGCTCCTGCGAAACCTGGCCTTCAGCACCGCGGCGGCCGTGGTGGAGCGATGGGCGGACGAGCACGCCGGGGCGACTCCCCCCTCCGGCGCCGGAGTGCGAACGAATGGATAGGATCGCCGGGCTGCTGGACGTGGTGTGTCTCGTGATCTTCGGCGCCTGGGCCTACCTGGTGGCCAAGCAGAGGGGTCGGGATGAGATCGTCTGGCTCCTGGCGGCAGCGGCGGCCTTCTTCGTGCCCGGCTACCTGATGCAGGAGTTCGGCTTCGGCTACCTGGCCGAGAAGCTCGGCTGGGCGGCGGCGTGGCGCAAACCGGCCGGCTTCATCGCCGGCGGCCTGTGCGCGCTGATCCTCGACCTGTACCTCACCCTCCTCGTGCCCCCCGCGGCGCGCGGAGCGGACGGCCCGACATCGCGGCCACCCGGAGACGCGGCGAATGGGTAGCCTGGCGGCATTCCTCGACATCGTGTGCCTTGCCGTCTTCGGCGGCTGGGCCTACTGCGTGGCCAAGCGCCAGCGTCGCGACGAGGTGGGCTGGCTGCTGATGGCGGCCGCGGCCTTCTGGGTGTCCGGCTACGCGATGGAGCAGGTGATTTTCCCCGCCCTGCACCCGCGCCTGGGCTGGCCCGCGACGTGGGCCAAGCCCGCGGCCTTCCTCTTCGGCTCCCTGTGCGCCGCCGTGCTCGACCTCTACCTCACGCTGGTGCTGAAGCCGCTGCCGGCCAGCCACGCGCCGGCGAGCGACGCGGCACCCGAGGGCCAGGCCCCTGTGCCGGGGCCGGCTGGTGAAGCTCCCGCCGAGGCCCGTCCGGCGGAGGCCGGCGCAGCGGGCGCGCCGGCCGCCGACCCGTTCAGCCTCCGGGCCGACGGGCCGCTGGGTTACGTTGCGCGCTACTGGCCCTCCGGCATCATCGTGCTGATGTACCTGCTGCCCACGTTCGACGCGGTGGCCGCGATGATGCCGAAGCTCGGCTTCCACCGCGTGCACGCGGGGCCCTACCCGCCGTACCGCGAGTTCGCCATGCCGCTCCTGGCCGGCCTCCAGGTGTGGCTGTGGAGCCGGCGCGTGGCGCCCGCGCTGCTGTGCGGGCTGTTCTTCGCCGCATTCATCCCCGAGCTGAACTGGATGGAGTGGGAGTGGAGCCGCGGCAGCTCCTACTACTCGCATGGCTACCTGATCCCGTTCGTGACGCTGTGGCTGGTGTGGATGAACCGCGCGCGGCTGGCGAAGCTCGAGCCCAAGGGCGATCTGCGGGGCGTGGGCATCGCGACCCTCGCCTTCGGACTGCTGCTGTTGCTGCTCGGCTCCTACCTCCGCCGCGGCTCGCTTCAGGGCGTGAGCTTCGTGATCGTGCTGGCGGGCCTCATCTTCTTCCTCTACGGCCGGGCGATCAGCAAGGTGCTGATCTTCCCCCTGGTGTTCACAGTCTCGATGATCCCGATGTCCATGTGGATGCTCAACCGCTTCACGTTCCCGCTCAAAATGTTCGCCACGGCAGGCACGGTGCGGGTGGTGAACGCCCTTCACGCGACGGGCCTTCACCCGTACGCGGTGACGCGAAGCGGCAGCAACGTCACCTGGCGGCTGCCGGACGGCACCGAGGACCTGCTGACCGTGGCCGAGGCGTGCAGCGGGCTGAAGTCGCTGATCGCGCTCCTGACCTTCGGGGCGCTGCTGGCGTACCTGGCGAAGCTCTCGCCCCGCCACAAGATCGTGCTCTTCCTCGCCGGGGTGCCCGTGGCGCTGCTGGCGAACATGTGGCGCATCGTCACGCTCACGGTCGTGGCCGGCCGTTGGGGCTCGGCGGTGGCGCGCCCCGACGGGTGGGTGCATGATACGACCGGCCTCGGCATCTTCGCCGTCGCGTTCGTGCTGTTCTTCGCCTTCGAGCGTGTTCTCATGCGGTTCGACAGCGGGGCCGCGCCGGCCAGGCCGGACGCCCCCGGTTCCGCCGCGGTGGCCTGACCGCTACAGTGGGGCCCCCCATGCGCACCCTCAATCAGCGTTACGCGGTCGCCGGCGTCGCGTTGGCCCTTGTGGCGCCGCTGGCGCTCTATCTGAACTACAGCGCGCCGCCGCCGGCCGACCTCCAGGCGATCGGCAGCGCCATCCCGCGCCGACTCGGCAAGTGGGTGGCCGAAGGAGCCGACCGCGGCGGCAGCAAAGAGGAGGAGGAGATCCTCCAGACCGACTCGATCTTCACCCGCACCTACGGATGCGGGGCGCTGCTGTCGTGCGATCTCACCATCGTCTCGGCTCAGGACAACCCCAACGCCGTCCACCCTCCCGAGCTCTGCTACACGGGCTCGGGCTGGACCGAGACGCTCAAGGACACGATCGCCGTGCGCGTCGGGGACTGCGAGCGGGTCGTCAACCGCCGCCAGTTCGTGCGGGGTGGCGGGACACGCCTGTGGATGCTCTACTGGTACAAGGCCGGCGCAATCAACACGCCCAGCTATCTTGGGTTCCAGTGGGAGGCCCTCAAGGCGCGGCTCGCCAGAAGCGGCTGCTCGTGCAGCCTGGTTCAGGTGAGGGCCGAGTTCAGCAAGGCCGACTTCGAGGGAGAAGTGCTGGCGGAACTCGTCAAGTTCGCGGCCGAAGTCATGCCTGCCGTTGATGTGGCCATTCCCTGACCGCGCGGTGCTTGCGGCAGCTCCCGCACACGTCCAGCCCGCCGATCGACTGTTCGCAAACCGTGACAGGCCCCTCGCAGGGGCAAGCCCTCCGCATCTCATGGCCTGGCATTGGCTTGAGGCGCGCCAGCCCGCCCGAAAGCGTCTGAGGACGCAGACACCGAACCACCCGCCAGGCACGTCGGTGCCGGAACTGCCAGCGCCCTCGACACGGGGCATCCCGTTCCTAAGTAGTGTTTTGGCTTGCATTTAGCTTGATCGGCCAGGTTACGTGCGCCAAACGGCGCGGCCGGCATGATTATTGCTAACATTACCCTCAGGCGGAGTGGCATGGCCGCATGTGAAAACCATGCGCGGGGCACTGTCAACCGACTGTTCACCCGTGACAGTTGTCCCCGGGCCCCCGCCGGGAGAGCGCCCGATGAGTGCCCCCATGAGGCCAGCCTCAGAGCGGCGGCGATACCGTCGCCTCGAACTCTCTGTCCCCATGGTCTTCACGCTCAGGACCAAGTCGGGGGCAGTTGTCTCCCACGCCGGCATCACCCGCAACGTGAGCCCAGGCGGCATCTACTTCCAGACCGCCGCCATGCAGGATCTCCAACCCCAGCAAGAGGTTACCATCAACATCGTCGTCCCGCGACGCGGCAACCCCTCCGAAGCCACCATCTCGCTCTCGGGCACCGCCCGCGTGCTGCGCGCCGAACGGATGGAGTGCCAGGCGAACTCCCATGCGACGAACGGCGAAGTATGGGGAGTCGCCGCGCAGTTCACCGGCCGACCCAGGGTGGACCTGTCCACGGTAGACGATCTGTTCGGCGCCACCTGAGGTCCACATCCCTTCGCCAGCCCCTCCACCATAGGCCCCCAGCCGAGAGCATGGCGGCACAAGCGGCATGCTCCTGAGGCGGCTTAGTGCCCGATGTTCTGGGAAAACAGACAGTCTCGTGCGGATGACTTGACACTCGCTCTCTCACAGCGGAGGTTCGCCCCAGGCGGCCTCGCGCGCCGCTGCGGCCTCACGGTCGCAAGTCTCGGCAGACTTCGTGCTTGCGTCAGGCCGCCCCGACGGGCAACACGCTGGCGGGCCTTGAAGGCAATGGCACGGCAGTTGCAAGCATTCACTTCAGAGGAAGATGGCAAGGGTATAGACGATGCCTGAACCAGCCACGATCGTCGTCCTCGGCACGGGAGCCGGGGCGCTCTACCTCCGCTTCTTCCGCAAGCGCTACGCCGAGTTCAAGCGCGCGATGGACATCCTGCTCGCCCTGCCGGGCGTCCTCATCGCCGCCCCCGTCACGCTGGCCCTCGCCATCCTCGTCAAGCTCACGTCCCGCGGCCCGGCGTTCTACCTGCAAGAGCGGGTGGGAATGGACGGCAAGATCTTCAGGATCATCAAGCTACGCACCATGGTCCCCAACGCCGAGGCCGAAACCGGCCCGGTGTGGGCCACCGAAAACGACCCCCGCGAGACCTGGCTCGGCCGCATCCTGCGCCGGACCCATCTCGACGAGCTGCCGCAGTTCTGGAACGTGCTCCGGGGCGATATGAGCCTCATCGGCCCGCGTCCCGAGCGGCCGGTCTTCGTCGAGAAGTTCCGCCACGAGATTCCCCACTACACGGCCCGCCTCGCCGTCCGGCCGGGCATCACGGGTTGGGCCCAGGTCAACCACCCCTCTGACCTCACGCTCGACGACGTGCGGATCAAGCTCGACTACGACCGCGAGTACATCCGCAACATGGGCTGGCGTATAGACTTGCAGATCATCGCCGCCACGGCGGCCCGCATGCTCGGCTTCCGCGCCCGCCCGGCCCAACGCCCCCGAGCCTGAGCGTCCACCGCACCAGACACGTTCCAGCCGCGCCCGCCGCCGCGAGGCCAGGCGCCCCAAGTGTCCTGTCCGCCTATTCTTACGGGCGCGCTCGTTGCCCACGATGCCCTCCGTCACACCGCCTCCTCCTCGCCCCCAGGCGGAATCGCAGGCCTCGCAGCCCGGGTGGGTCTTGAGACAGCCTCCCACGCCCACTCGACCGCCAATCGCCCATTCTCGCCCTTCCACCCATACTGGCTCACGCTCCCGAGAGCCCCGGAATGGGTAGACAGGCGAGAATCGCCGATTCCACCCATTCCCTCCATACTGGATCATTCCCACCCCACAGGTTTGATACAGTATGGCGACACCCGCAACGGCAGCCCGGGAGGCTCGGGCCAGGCCACGCCCCTCGCGCTCAACCTGATTGGCATTGAGATCGTAGGCGTGCCCTTCGTCGTCTGCGAAATTCGTGTCAGCCGCGCGCTCGGGCCGCGCGGTGCCACGCTGCCCGCCGACGGCATTGGCATCTACCTCACCGACACGCTCTGGTCGCCTCACGCCGAGCCGCCCAAGGCGCTTGGCCAGCAAGAGTCCCCATACGACGAATGAGGCCGGGTCACCCGCTCGGGGAGTCCCTTGCAGGAGGGGCGCGGGGAGGGGGCCTTTCCTCCAGGAAAGCCCGCTCCCTTGTCGCTACTCAGGCGTCCAACTCAAACGCACATGGCTCGTTACGCCTGATGAGGCCACGCTGAACCGATGTTGGCGGAGCACCCGGACTAGGCCGAGTTGCTCCATGTAGCGCTGGAGGGTCCGCACTTCCTCCGGGCCGACGACTTCCCGCCCGTGCCGTCCGAACTGCGCAAGCCGCCCAGGCCGGCCGACCCAGCACCGCCGAAGGTGAGCGTCAGACGGGCCACGCGCACGCGCGACGCCGCCTCCGCGTGAATACGCGGACCCGACAACTTGCTGAGTCGACGCTTGACAAGATGAAACTGCGCCCCTATGATTGGCGTTGTTGTGTGTGAGACATACCGGCCGTCGGATAACCCCAATGGGCGACATAGAACGACAGATACTCCTCCCCGTGGAGGCGGTGGCCTTGGCGCCGCGCCGAAAATGCGCGCGCAGGGCAAATGATCTGGATGGCAAGGCTTGGCAGCGGAACTCAATCAGTATCTGGAGCGATATAGATAAGACGCCGGCAGAGCGCCGCCTTGCGCACCCCGCGATGTTTCCTACCGCACTCGTGGAACGGCTCATCGAGTCCTTTACCAGTGCAGAGGACCGGGTTATCCTCGACCCATTCCTCGGATCCGGGTCAACCATTGTGGCCGCACGACGAATGGGCAAGGCTGGCATCGGATTCGAGGTCTGTTCCGAGTACGTGAAACTGGCCCGGCAGCGCATCCGTGATGAGGCAATGCTCCCCGGCATGCAAGTGGGCCAGCAGGACGAGGCGGACGCAGAACAGGTACGGATTCTCGAGGCGGATGCCAGACGCCTTGAGGAGTACCTGGAGCCGAACTCCGTCGACCTCTGCGTCACCTCGCCGCCCTATTGGGATATTCTGAGTAGGAGGCGCACGGCCGATGGCAAGGACACGCGCGACTATGGAGCGGCGGACGCGGACATCTCGAGAATTCCGGACTATTGGGGCTTCATAGGTGCCCTATGTGACATCTTCACCGCCGTTCTGCGTGTGCTGAGACCCGGCAAGTACTGTGTAGTGAATGTGATGGACATCAGGAAGAAGGATGTCTTCTACCCGTTCCACAGTGACTTGGCGCGCCACATGGTCGGGATCGGGTTCACATACGACGACTTGATCATCTGGGACAGGAGGAGGGAGTATAACAACATGCGGCCCTTGGGATACCCTTCCGTATTCCGAATCAACCGCGCCCATGAGTTCCTACTGATCTTTCAGAAGCCCTCCAAACCCCGCAAGCTACACTGAGGGGATGCCCCTTCGTGGTAGACTACCTTGACCCAGATGTGGCGTACTTGCTGGGCATGATCACGGCTCGCGGCATGTTCCAGACAGAGGGAGACATTCGCCGACTCCTGATCCGTTTCCCATACCGCCTCGATAGCATGAACACATTGCCTGGCAGCGCCCTGTCGTTCGACCGCGAGACCGAACTGCGCCTATGTCTGGATGACGTGCGGCGCAGGATCAACGAGCTCCTTGAGGTGGATATTGAGGTGGAGCGCCTGCAACACGAAGTCGCGCTCAAGGCGGTCTTCACCAAGAACACGATGTCCTGGCGGAACCTGCAACTGCTGTGTGACTACAAGACCAGCTATCGGGAGTTCGAGGTGCATGAGGCCATCCGATCTGCGCCTGAGGACATGTTGAAGGAATTCCTCCGCGGCATCGCCGACACCTCAGCCGAACCAAGTGCCGCGGACCATTACATGCAGCCCGAGGGCCGGCAGCGCATTGTGATCCAATTCCAGCATGATAACTGGACGCTTCCGATCCAGGTATGCCACCTCCTCCAAGTGCGCCTTGGGGTGCCAGTGCAAGAGATCCTTTGGGGCCATCCCAACACGAGAGCGCCCAAGGGCGGCGGCTCGTGGGCGAAGGAGCATCGGATGCGCATCTTCGCGGAGGATTTCAGACCGATAGGGTTCGGGTTTCGGTTCAAGCAGCTTCTCTTCGAAGAGCTGGCCAGATGGAATGAGGAGCACGCGCGCGGCTCGCAGCGCCTGTGCAACCCCAAGGTCAGGAAGGTCCGCAACAGGAAGCCCAGACATCCGGACGAGGGCAGCGAGAGGCTGCCTTGCGCAGTTCGTCGTCATTTCAACGCAGCCTTCAAGGTCTGCGTCGCGATGGGCTGCCAGCAGGGCAGGAAATCGCCCCAGCTCACCTTCATCGAAGATGAAGATGAAAATGCGAACGAATGAAGACAGCCTGTATGAGCCTGTGACCCAGTGGTTGCAGCGCTACTTGCAGGGCCGGTACCCGCGGTCCTCAGTGCTTGCGCGCGACTGCCATCGCGTCTCCCTGTCGCGCGTCATCCGTCAACTCGATCTCGTTGAGCAGTTTCCCCAGAGCGACCTGTGGGACATCCAGATCGATGTAGTTGGCATTGTGGTGAAGCCACGTTCCGCCCTGCTCGTGCTCGTCGAGTGCAAGGCAAGACAGCCCCGGCTGATGGACGTCTGCCAACTCCTGGGTTACTCCCTGGTTGTCAAACCCGCCGCTGCGATCCTGGTGTCTCCTTGTCCTGTGAGCAATGGCCTCGCACAGCTTCTCCGGGTGCACGGACGCTACGACGTAACCGTCCGGTGAAGCACATCTTTCCAAGTTGAGGCCAGTGTGCGATGATAGT
>DAOOIT010000121.1 GCA_035384565.1 Planctomycetota bacterium
CGCCCCGCTGGCGCCGGCAACGCAGCCCACGGGGATTCTTGGACAGGCTCCTAGGCGGTCTGTGCAAGGTCGAGGAATCCCTCTGCTCTGCCCGGACAAGACGGGTGCGTGGCTTCTCCCGGCATGACAGCCTCTTCCACCACGCATGCAGAAGTCGGTGGCACACCTTTGAGAACAGAGACGACGAGCTGGCTGTAGGCGCCCATCTCCCGCAAGCAAGACATCTCGAGATAGGGATAGTCGCCTGCTTTCTTTCTCACTGGAACCGTCCCTTGTTTCCCTGACTGGCCGCGCTTTGGTCACCGTCATGGTGATGACGCGATTGTCGCGCTTTCGCGGGAAAGCGCGACAATCCTCGTGACCACCCTTGGCAGGTGTCGAGGATGATCGAGGAATGCGTCGAATTGGGCTTGACCCGCAACGGAAGGTCGCGTATGATTCCGATATAGGATTTGCTCCTATGTATCTGGAGTCACGGTGTGTCGCCCTGTCGCAATGCACTCGAGCAGCGCATGGAGGTCTTCAGGGATGCCTGCAAGAAGGCAGGCATCCGGGTGACGCCTCAGCGGGTGGAAGTCTTCCGACAGGTCGCCTGCACGGAGGAGCACCCGGATGCGGAGACGGTGTTCAGGCGAGTGCGACGACGGCTGACGACTGTCTCCCTCGACACGGTCTATCGGACTCTGGACCTGCTGGAGGACTTTGGCCTTATCTCCAGGGTGGATGTGCTGTGCGACCGGGCACGCTTCGATGCGAACCGGGAGCGGCACCACCACTTCGTGTGCGTCCGGTGCGGTGCCGTCCACGACTTCGTGCATCCCGGGTGGGACCGCTCCACCGTGCCCGAGGCGGTGAAGGCGATGGGCGACGTGAGGTCCATGCACGTGCAGTTCCGGGGCCTGTGCTCGAGGTGCGCGGCGCAGGAGCGGAGAGGAGGCAAACGGCCCCGCTCCTGATCCTAGGAGCCTGTCCAAGAATCCCCGTGGGCTGCGTTGCCGGCGCCAGCGGGGCGGATGCAAGGCGCGGCGACGAGGCGATGCAATGGAGAGCATCGTCAAGGAGCCGCTACGCAGCAGACGCCCCGCTGGCGCCGCAACCCGAAGGGACGCTGCGGCTTCTGGCCGCACGCGTTGTCGCACCTCGTCGGCGATGCGCTCCGTTGCATCGCCTCCTCCGTGCTTCTAGCCTGCGGCCAGAATCGCAGGCGTCGCAGCCTCACGCGGATTCTTGGACAGGCTCCTAGAGAGGGCCGGCCGATGGGGCCGCCCAGGAGCCGGACGAGCAGACCTTGGTTTGGACAGCGAAAGGAGCGTGCGCCATGAGCGATGAGAGCAAGTGCCCGGTGACGGGGATGACGCGCGGACACGCGGCGGCCAGGGGCACGACGAACCGCGATTGGTGGCCGAACCAGTTGAACCTCCAGATCCTTCACCAGCACTGCGCCAAGAGCAGCCCGATGGGCGGGGAGTTCAACTACGCCGCGGAGTTCAAGAAGCTGGACCTGGCGGCCGTGAAGAAGGACCTCTACGCGCTGATGACCGACTCGCAGGACTGGTGGCCGGCCGACTGGGGGCACTACGGGCCCCTCTTCATCCGCATGGCCTGGCACAGTGCCGGCACCTACCGCATCAGCGACGGGCGCGGCGGGGCCGGCTCCGGCAGCCAGCGCCTCGCGCCCCTCAACAGTTGGCCCGACAACGTGAACCTCGACAAGGCGCGCCGCCTGCTCTGGCCGATCAAGCAGAAGTACGGCCGAAAGCTGTCCTGGGCCGACCTGATGATCCTCGCCGGCAACTGCGCCCTGGAGTCCATGGGCTTCAAGACCTTCGGCTTCGGCGGCGGGCGCGTGGACGTTTATGAGCCGGAGGAGGACATCTACTGGGGCTCCGAGACCAAGTGGCTGGACGACAAGCGCTACTCGGGCGACCGCGACCTCGAGAATCCCCTCGCCGCCGTGCAGATGGGCCTGATCTACGTGAACCCGGAGGGGCCCAATGGCAACCCGGATCCCGTCGCCTCCGGCCGGGACGTCCGCGAGACCTTCGCACGCATGGCGATGAACGACGAGGAGACCGTCGCGCTGGTGGCCGGCGGGCACACCTTCGGCAAGTGCCACGGCGCCGGCCCCGCGACCCACGTGGGGCCGGAGCCGGAGGCCGCCCCCATCGAGCAGCAGGGCCTCGGCTGGAAGAGCAGCTTCCGCAGCGGCAAGGGCGGCGACACCATCGGCAGCGGTCTCGAGGGCGCCTGGAAGCCGAACCCGACCCACTGGGACATGGGCTATCTGACCATGCTGTTCAAGTACGACTGGGAGCTGGTGAAGAGCCCGGCCGGCGCGAATCAGTGGCTGGCCAAGGACGTAGCCGAAGAGGACATGATCGTGGACGCGCACGACCCGTCGAAGAGGCGCCGCCCGATGATGACCACGGCCGACCTCTCGCTTCGCTTCGACCCGATCTACGAGCCCATCGCGCGGGACTATCTCAGGAACCCCAGGAAGTTCGCTGACGCCTTTGCCCGGGCCTGGTTCAAGCTGACGCACCGCGACATGGGCCCGAAGTCGCGCTACCTCGGCCCGGAGGTCCCGGCCGAGGACCTGATCTGGCAGGACCCGGTGCCCGCCGTGGACCACAAGCTGGTGAACGCCCGAGACATCGTGGACCTGAAGAAGAGGATTCTCGCCTCGGGTCTCTCGATCTCGCACCTGATCTCGACCGCCTGGGCGTCGGCCTCCACCTTCCGCGGCTCCGACAAGCGTGGCGGGGCAAATGGCGCACGCATTCGCCTTGCCCCGCAAAAGGACTGGGAGGTCAATCAACCCGCTCAACTGAAGAAGGTGCTGCGAGTGCTCGGAAGAATCCAAAGGGAGTTCAACCGCGCGCAGAAGGACGGCAAGAAGGTCTCCCTCGCCGACCTGATTGTCCTGGGCGGTTGCGCTGCCGTCGAACTGGCCGCCAGGAATGCCGGCCACAAGGTGACCGTGCCCTTCGCTCCGGGACGCACAGACGCGACGCAGAAGCAGACCGATGCCGCGTCATTCGCCGTCCTCGAACCAAGGGCGGATGGATTCCGCAACTACCTCAAGACCAAGTTCAGCATCGGCGCGGAGCACCTGCTGGTTGACAAAGCGCAGTTGCTCACACTGACTGCCCCCGAGATGACGGTGCTGGTCGGCGGCCTGCGCGTGCTGGGTGCGAACGTTGGCGGGTCGCAACACGGCGTCTTCACCCGACGGCCGGGCACACTGACGAACGACTTCTTCGTGAACCTGCTGGACATGGGCACAGAGTGGCGGCCGGCGTCGGGCGCGGACGACGTGTTCGAGGGCCGTGATCGCACCACGGGCGAGCTCAGGTGGACTGGCACCCGTGTGGACCTTATCTTCGGCGCGAACTCCCAGCTCCGCGCCATCGCGGAGGTCTACGGGAGCGCCGATGCCCAGGGGAAGTTCGTACATGACTTCGTGGCGGCCTGGAACAAGGTCATGAACCTCGACCGCTTTGATCTCGCCTGATCTGGGCGAGCGAGTGCTTGAAGGGCATTGAACCGAGGGAACGGGCGCGGAGAGGGCCGCCGAAGCCCATTGCGCGCTTGGGCCCCGCACCTTCGGGGTAGGTGGCGACAGCCACGTGCCTCGCGGTCATCCATCTCTCGCACGCGGGACATGCCGGAATCAGGACAGGCACTGTTTCCTTCTTCCCTTGAGAGGTCCCCAGCTCTCCTGAGTGCCCCCTTCTTGGTCAGGGTCCTGAGGACGACGGGATTGTCACGCTTTCGCGCGAAAGCGCGACAATCCCCGTCGCCTCTGCGCCCCCTCTGGGGCGGCCGCCGGCGCGGGTTGCTCACGCCTCGAAGCCCCTATCTCGCAATCCTCTCTTTCCAACTCTCGCTCGCCTTTCGAAGCAGGAGCTTCCCAAACGGCATCCCCAAGCCGGAGCCTGGAGACGACAGCGAACGTGCGATTGTCCCTGGCTTAGAGAGGGGCGCAGGGGTGGCCACGCAGCCGCGGGGCAGTTGTCCATTCTTGCTCAATCCTGTGGGGAGAGGGTGAGCAAGTATGGGTGGAATGGCGAGAAGGGGCTATTCTAGAGGCTCCGGCCATACTGATCGTGTCCGGGTGGTGAGCAAGTATGGCTGAACAGGCGAGAACGGGCGATTCTCGCTGTCCGGCGTAGGACGAGCGCCGAAGGGGCGTTCGGCGTCGGGGGTGGACGGCCGGAGTCCTGCCGGGGCGCGCGGATTCGGCCCGAGAGTGGCTCAAGGGAGCCTGGGCTCTGGGGGCAGCAACTGGAAGAGCGCGACCTCGCCTGGGCCGAGCTTGATGGGGCCGAGGAGAGAGCCTGCCTTGTCGGTGCGGGTGGGGGGCGAACTACCGGTCAGCAGGTCGGTGGCGGCCGTGACCGGCTCGGATTCGAGGGCGACGGTGCGTGGCTGAGCGGTGGTGTTCCAGGCGTAAGCCAGGATGGCCGAGCCGTCGCGAACCGCACGGCACTCGATGCCGCCAGGGGCGCCCTCGAGGCTGACCAGGCGGACCAGGGGCTGAATGTGCGCGCGGGCGGCGATGATGCGCAGGACCAGGGCAAGATCCTCGGGCGCCAGGGGCATGGCGAGGTAGGTCACCGAGCCCTTGCCCCGAGTGTACGTGGCAATCGCAGGTGCCCCGTCCGGATAGGTCGCGAGCAGTTGATGGGAGACGTTCACCTTGATGTTCTGGCGCAGTCCCGTGGCTCGCAGCGGGCGTTTGATGGAGGCCAGAAATCCGCCCGGGGCGGGAACCAGGTCGGCGACGGGGCAATCGGCCATGACCAGGTCGTCGAGGCCGCCGCCGAGGTCGGGGCGCGGCCTGGCGCTGTACGATGGCCGCCGGGTCTCGGGGGCCTCGATGCCGAAGCGCTCGAGGTAGTCGGCCTCCCGGCCGCGCTCGTCGCAGACGAACGATTCCGCGATGATGACCAGGTGGCCGCCCAGCTCCACGAAGTCCATCAGGTTGCGCACCACGTTCTCTTCCTCTGCGTGCGCGGCGGGGATGATGAGGAGGCGGACGTCCCCCCAGCGCAGCGCGGCGATGTCGGCGCTGGTGAGGAAGGTGACGCCGAGGTCGAGGCACCGGGCCGCCTGGTAGGCACGGGCCACCTCGTGTGTGTACGGCGTCTGGGATGCCTGCACCGCCCACGCGGGCGCGAGGCGCAGCGAGGCCTTTGAGTAGAGGAGCCCAAGGGGGCGGGGCGCCCGGGCGAGACGGGCGCACTGAGGGGCCAGGCGGCGGGCGTCGAGGGCGTTGCGGAGGAGCCACTCGGCCTCGCGGATGGCTTGGGGGCTGGCCAGCGGCTCGGCAGGCCACGATGGGACGCGAACCGCTGCGCACCCGTGGAGTTGCTGGGGGATCAGATGGGCTGCGCCGGATGTCAGGGCAGGCGCCACCACGGCCCGCTTGCGGGCCGCGAGGGCAAAGGCCAGATCGGTTTCCATCGTGCTGGCGCCGCTGACCTCCAGAACATCGAGCGCGGGCGCCAAAGCCTCCGGGTCCACGCCGCTGAGGGTGAAGCTGCCTGCGAATGCGTAGCGGAAGAGCGGGAGGCCGAGGGCGGAGCCGGGAACGGCGGTGCGGACGCGCGCGGCTGCGGCGCGGGTGTGCTGGGAGAAGCGCTCGCTGTTGAAGGCCGCAAAGTCGCACCAGCGGGAAGCGGTAGCTCCCGCCTGGTCCGGCGCCGGCAGCATGGCAGCGGCGAAGTCCGCGTTCTCCATTCCCCAGACAAGGCGAAGCGTGTTGACAGATTTGTAGTGCCCCTTCAGCCAGGCCACGAAGCTCGCACGGGAGAGGTCCGAGTAGTCCGTATAGAAGGGGGCCTCGCCAAGGGAGATGTAGAGCGGACGGGCGCCCGGGGGCCAGGCGGCGACGGCGCTGGAGGTCTCCGCGGCAATCGCGCGCTGGATGGCGGGATGGTCGAGGCAGATCAGGCAGCCCTCTGCGACGAAGCCGCCTGCGGGGCGGTCCCAGCCGACCCGGCGACTCGTCGGCTCGGCGGCGTGGATGCGCGCGATCTCCGACGCATCCAGTGTCTCGCGGGTGACGCCCGCGAGGGCAGGCAGGGAGCGGCGGAGTTCGCCTCGGGCGAAGAACGGCTCCACAGCCGTGGGGCAGCGGTCGGTGGCCACGGGGAACACCACCTGGTCGCCCTCGTGGCAGAATCCATCGCGGAAGGTCAGTCGCGCCAGCTCGGGTGCGGGGGGCACCGGCGGGCGACGGGCCTCCGCGCCCGTCTCGATGGCCTCCCGCGCTCGAACCGAGCTCTGGTAGATGTAGTCCAGAATATCGTCGCGGCCGTCCGCCTGGGAATCCAGCTCCACCAGCACCTGACGTTCGACCGTGAGCGGGATTCGCAGGTAGATGCCCTGCCCGCCGTGGCCCTCCGCCTTCGAGCAGGCGCGTTCGAGGTCGTCGAGCGCCGCGAGCGTACGCGCGACGCGAGCGGGCGCGCCGGCGAAGCACGCCGCGCCAACCATGAAGAACGCGATAGGAAGCGAGAGTCTCATGCCTGTGGGCATCACTGAACGCCTGTTCTACGGGGATAACCTCTGCCCGACGGGATGGCGAAACGGGGACTGCGAGTCGGGCAGTTGGTTTACCTAAGTATATGCGGCAGTTCGCGAGGAGTCAACTGGCGTCCTGGCACGCGGCATGCTACATTGGCGAATGGCGGTTCATAGCCTACGTGAGGATGAGGAGCATCGAACATGGGGAACCCAGGCAGCGAGACCCCAGGGATTGGGGACGCGTATCAGCGAGCGACCAAGTACCAGCGCGGGCCCGGCCGCCTGGCGCCCGAGGCCCGCGCCGCAGCGGCGGAGGGCTCCGAGACGCTGCCCCCGCCGCAGACGACGGGAGGGCGGGGCCTCTGGGATGTGCTCCTGATGCGCCGCTCGGTGCGCGACTTCCGCCGCGACGCCCTGAGCCGCGAGCAGCTTGCGCAACTCCTGTGGGCCACCCAAGGAGTCACGGCTAGGCACCACGGGCACGCCTTCCGCGCCGCGCCCTCGGCGGGCGCCTGCTACCCAATTGACACCTACGTGATCGTGCACCGCGTGGAGGGTCTGGCAGCCGGCCTGTACCGCTACAACGTGGAGGCAGGCACGCTCGAGCGCCTGCGAGCCGGGGACCTCTCGGACGCGATTGCCGCGGCCTGCCTGGAGCAGGACATGGCGGGCGAGGCCGCCGTGGTGTTCGCCTGGGCGGCCGTGCCGGAGCGCTCCAAGCAGCGATATCGCCAGCGTGCGTATCGCTACATATACATGGATGCAGGGCATATTGGCGAGAACCTGCACCTCGCCGCCGTGGCCATGGGCCTCGGGTGCTGCGCCATTGGGGCCTTCTTCGACGACGAGGTGAACGCAATCCTCGGCCTGGATGGCCAGGAGGCCACCGCGGTGTATCTCTCTGTGGTTGGGATACCTGCGTGATTCCCGGCGATCTGCGCGTTGACTTGCCCGGGGCCGATCTGATATACTGATGCCCGGCGAGTCAAACCGCATGAAGGGGCGGTGATGGGGAACCCAGCCAGGGCTACGTACGTAGACGCCCAGCTATACGCCATGCTCCAGGCAGTGCAGAAGCGCATGGCCCGGGACCCCGGCTGGCAGGTGGTGGCCCGTGGACGCGACTGGCTCTGCCCCTACTGCGGCGAGATAGGGTTCAGCGAGTACGACCCGCAGAAGGCCCCCCGCAGAGTCCTCAAGCACCTGGTGCAGGAGTGCCCTCACTGGGGCGAGGAGGTCGGCACACGGTTCAGCGTGCGCCAGCTCCAGGTCAAGGCCCGCCGCCTCGAGATCGAGGACCTGCTGCGGACCAGCCGCGCCTGGCGCCTGACCGACGCGACCGGGAGCTGGTACTGCCCGTATTGCGCCGAGGCCACCTCGGTGATGTGGCGCCCCGATGCCGGGTCGCCCTCGCCCCCCGCAGAGGACGTGCACGCGCACCTGGAAACCTGCCCCGCAAACCGCGATGGCCACGAGCCATACCCTGCCGATTTCCTCAGCGCCATCATCCACGACGTGGACAAGTACCGCCAGTACGTGGTCGCCGTGCGGTGCAGGATGGAACGCGAACCCGCCTGGCGCGAGGCCGATAGCCAGGGGCGATGGATCTGCCCCAAGTGCCACCAGGCGCTGCCGGGCGTGAACATGACCGAGACGGCGCAGCCGCTGGCGCTGGCGCCGCTGCGAATCGCCCGACACCTGATGGACGGCTGCAAGTCGGGAGTCGCCGGCACGCCCGCCGAGGTGGCCGCGCTCCTGGCAGCCGGTGAGCCTGTGCGCGCCGCGGAGACACTGCGTCGGGCTCAGAACACCTGCGACCACGACTACGGCCAGTGGTCCGACGTTGGCGCCGCGCAGCGCACATGCAAGAGCTGTGGGCACGTCGAGAAGGACTAATCAGCAACCAGCGCCACGGCGCTGCGAAAGGAACTCGCCATGGAGAACGCTACCCAGACACCTACGCTGTTTGTTGCTCCGCCCTGCCTCATCCCGGCGCGTATGCGCTATCAGGCCGATGAGATTCTCGTCGCGGCGGCCACTGTTGATGGGGCTCCGGCGGCGCGAACCATCAAGAATCCGCGCCAGGGGATGTTCAACGTCGTGGAGGACTCGACGCTGCAGGGGCTGGCGTGGCGCGTGGAAGGCATGACCGACCC
>DAOOIT010000122.1 GCA_035384565.1 Planctomycetota bacterium
AAGGCCGAGAATCGCCAAATCGCGGCCATCCGGCTCCCGAACTGACGAACTTGGGTTAGGGCCGGGCCTCGCCTCGCATCAGCCAGGGAGAGGCCGCAGTCGCAGGAGGAGTGGCTATGGCAGACATCGTGACGATCGAAGGAATTGGGCCGGTCTACGCGGAGAAGCTCCGCGCGGTCGGCATCCAGACCGTCGAGGAGCTGCTCGCCAGGGGCGCCACGCCGAAGGGCCGCGAGGAACTCGCTCAGCAGACCGGGATCGCCGGCAAGCTGATCCTCCGCTGGGTCAACATGGCGGACCTCTTCCGCATCAAGGGAGTCGCCGAGGAGTATGCCGACCTGCTCGAGGCGGCTGGCGTGGACACCGTGCCCGAGCTCGCCCAGCGAAAGGCGGCGAACCTCGCGCCCAAGATGGCCAAGGTCAACGAGGCGAAGAACCTGACCCGGCAGGTTCCCAGCGAAGCGCAGGTAGCCGACTGGATCGCTCAGGCCAAGGCGCTCCCTCGAGTCGTGACCTACTAGCCCCACCGGCCTCGATGCGTCCGCCTCCGGGAGGGCGGTGTTCCTGCATGCCCACGCTTGGGAGCACAACTCATGGATCTCATTGGGACACTGAAGTCGCAGCTCGGCGTCACCGACGATCAGGCCAAGGGGGGCTTGGGCGCGCTCCTGCGTGTGGCGCGCGAGAAGCTGGGACAGGCCGAGTTCGCCAAGGTCGAGGAGCAGGTGCCCGGGGCCGGCCAGATGGCTGACGCGGCGCCCCGTGCTGAGGGCAGCGGCGGTCTGGCCGGCGCACTCGGCGGCCTGGCCGGCGCGCTAGGCAGCGGCTCGGCAGGCGGGCTGGGGAAGCTGGCCGGACTGGCGGCGATCTTCTCGAAGCTTGGGCTCGACCCTGCGATGATCGGCAAGTTCGTCCAGACCATCCTGGCCGCTCTTCAGGGCAAAGGCGCCGCGGATGCGCGCGATGCGCTATCCAGCACCCTGAAGTAGCCCGGCCGTGGTAGAGGCCGCTGTTGCAGTTCCCGTGCGGGCCTGCGGTGCTCGCCTGTTTGCCACTGGGTTTCAGGAGGCCTGTGCATGCGTGCTCGACTGGCGGTTCGGTCCCTGGCTGCGTGCGTCCTGGCCGCGCTGGGGCTGCTCCCTGCGCTGCCCGCGGTGGCGGCGTCGAAGGCGGCGGACAAGGGGGAGGCGACGGCCGCAACGAAGATTGACCTCAACTCGGCCACAGAAGACGAGTTGCAGGAGTTGCCCGGCATCGGCCCCGCGATGGCCAAGCGGATCATCGAGGGCCGGCCCTACAAGAGCCTCGAGGACCTGGCGAACGCCAAGGTCCCTGCCTCAACCATCGAGAAGATCACGCCGCTCGTCACCGTCAAGGCCGTGGAACCGGAGAAGACGCCGCGCAAGAGCACCAAGGCGTCCTCCAAGGAGGCCGAGCCCTCGAAAGGCAAGGAGAAAACGGCTGCTAAGGTGGACCTCAATTCGGCCACAGAAGACGAGTTGCAGGAGCTGCCCGGCATCGGCCCCGCGATGGCCAAGCGGATTATCGAGGGCCGGCCCTACAAGAGCCTCGAGGACCTGGCGAACGCCAAGGTCCCCGCCTCAACCATCGAGAAGATCACGCCGCTCGTCACCGTGAAGGCTCCCGCAGCGACCGAGCCAGAGCCCAAGAAGTCCTCCACGAAGACCGTCAAGTCCTCGAAGGAGACCGAGGAACCCACCCAAGAGGCTGAGGCAAAGACCCCTCCGAGGAAGGGGATGGTGTGGGTGAACACCGATTCGGGCATCTACCACAAAGAGGGTAGCCGATGGTACGGCAAGACCAAGACGGGCAAGTGGATGACGGAGGAGGAGGCCGTCAAGGAGGGGCACCGCGCGGCGAAGAATGACTGAGGCGATGCGCGCCTTGGCCCTCCGGTCGCCTCTCTGACCAACAGAGGGATCGTTGAGTGGAAGAGATTGTGGCTCTTTCGCGCGAAAGAGCCACAATCCCTCCTTGCCATAACCCCTCGCCAACGCGTACCCCCTCAAGGGCCTTCGATGCCTGGATGCCGTGGGGGTCAGATGCCGATGACAGGATGGGGAGCGGCGCAGAGGCCCCCCACAGGCAGAGGCCCCGGCCACAAGAGACGCTTAGGCGAATACCTGGTCGAGGTTGCCCATCACCTTCTGGAACGCGGCCACGTAGAGGCCCATCAGCTCCAGCCCGTTGGGCGGATTGACGTCGAAGACGTAGCAATGGGAGTCCACGAAGTCGTTGGCCCGCGGGTAGTCCTCGATGCGGTAGGCGGGCGCGTCGGGCCGACAGCTCCAGGGGCAGCCATGGCCGTAGCCGATGCGCTTCTGGAAGACGTCCTGCGCGGGCACGCTGCGGCGCTGCCACTGGCCCACGGGCACGCCCTCGGCGCGCAGGGCCTCCTGGCACTTCTCGCGCATCGTGAGGGCGGAAACGTCCAGCCCCGCCGCGGCCGGGTTGAAGCCGACGACGTAGTTGTAGTAGACGGGTTCGCACTCGGGCGGCACGTAGGGGGTCTCGATGCCGGGGATGCGCCGGAGGTGCTCGGTGAGGTAGCGGCAGTTGCGCACACGGAGGGCGTTGTTGGCATCGAGGCGCTTGAGCTGGCTGCGGACGAATGCCTGGCTGAACATGTCGCCGCGGTACATCCAGCCGAGGCCGTGGGCGTTGTACTGCTGCTCCTCGCGCTCGCGGCCCACGGTCACCCGCTCGCCGAAGTACTGGAGCTGCGCGGCGCGGTCGTGGATCGCGTCGTCGTTGGTGGTGAACAGGCCGCCCTGGCAGCCGCTGCTCAGGGTCTTCGAGGCCTGGGTGCTGTAGCCGGCGGCGTCGCCCATCGAGCCGCACAGGCGGCCCTTGTAGCGCGCGCCGTGGGCCTGCGCCACGTCCTCGATCACCCCCAGGCCGTGCTTCCTCGCGATGGCCAGGATCGGGTCCATGTCGGCCGGCATGCCGTGGATGTGCACGGGCATGATCGCGCGCGTGCGCTCGGTGATGGCCGCCTCGATCCGGGCGGGGTCCAGGCAGTAGGTGCGGGGATCAATGTCCACGAACACGGGGATGGCGTTGTGGTGGAGCACGGCGGCGGCGGAGGCCCAGAAGGTGAAGGCGGGCACGATCACCTCGTCGCCCGCCTCGATGCCCAGGCCGCCCACGCACAGGTGGAGGGCGGCGGTGCCGCTGTTGACGGGAATGCAGTGTTTCACGCCCATGTACGCCGCCCACTCCTGGGCGAGGCCGGCGGATTGCGCCCACTGCTGGTCGGTGATCCTGGGCGAGTCGAACACGGCCATCACAGCCTGGCGATCGGCCTCGGTGACCTCGGGCCACGGCTTGATGAAGCCTTCGGGCACAGTGCGTTTGCCGCCGCGCAGTGCGAGTGGCTCGGCCATGCATGCGCTCCTTTACTCTTGGCCTGAGATGGACTCCGCCTTGTGGCGTCCGCATTGTTGTAGCATGCCGCCCCGTGCCGCGCCAGTGGGGGAACGGGCCAGGGGTGCGGGCCATTTCCACAGGCAATTCCTGTTGCGGATTCCCCGTAGCGGCGAGCGTCCCGCTTGTCGAACGGACGACGGTAGCCGCAAGCGGGGCGCTCGCGGCCACCTTTGCGGCGGGCCTTCCACTTCTGCCGGCCTGGAGACCTGCTTTACAGTATCGGAAACTGCCTACGATTCCGGCCCGCACCCGATTCGGAAGATTTGCTTGCGCGCTGAGGCATCCTGCGCTAAGCTAAGGCGTCGGGGGAGGCGAGGGAAGACCAGCAGATTGTCCGGCGGAATCGGGCCTGGCCGCCGCCGCGCGCCAGAGGTGCGTGTGAACGAGGGCTTCGGGCGTCTTCAGGAAAGGAGCATGGCATGAACGTGTGGAGGCCGCTGTGTCGGGCGATGGCGTGTCTGGTCGTGCCCCTGGCGCTCCTGGGATCCCAGGGGTGCTCCAAACGGTTGATCGGGGCCGCCGGCCTCGGGGAGGCCACCGCGAACTACTGGGCGGACCGCGGCACGGACCTGCTCGACATCGTGGACGTGGGGATCACATTCTCCGAGACCGCGCGGTTCGCGGTCTATGCCGATGAGTTGTCGTTGCTGCCCCTGGGGTACGGGGTGGTGGACGGCTACGCGTTCGGCATCGGCGGGGGCAATATCGGCTGGATGTGCTTCTCGTCGTGCAGCGCCGGCGTGCTCGGCTGGGGCTACGAGGGCCTGGGCTTCGGCGACTACGACAACCAGGGCGCACCCGCCGGGAACGCGCAAGGGGTCGGCATCGGCGGCCTGGTCACCGGGCCTCCGGGCAGGCCCGGCTGGCTCTTCTCGTCCGTCCATCAGCTCCATCTGACCTGGGTCGGCGCCTACGCCAATGCCAACTGGGTGCAGGCGATTGACCTGGCGCTCGGCATCGTGGGGATTGACATCTGCGGCGACGACGGGTACCGCTACGGCCTCTGGCCGTGGGAGGCCGGCTTCGAGCCGTCGGCCTACGCGGCGGAAGTGCAGAAGCAGATCGCCGGGCCGCCCAGCCAGACGGCTCCGACCTATGGCAGCATGTGCCTGGGCCGGTCGTTGAGCCCTTCGCCGGGCCCGGCGAAGTGAGCGCCTGGGCACGGGCCGCGCGGCCTTCGCTCCGCGAGGCGGCTGGCGGCACCGGGCGGTGAACACACGGGGGCCGTCGCCTGCGCGATGGCCCCCGTCATGTTGAGCCGCTGTGCGGGAAGCCGCGGGCCACGGTCCGCAGGCGATCAGGCCAGCGCTTCCTTGCAGAACTGCACGCACTTGCCCACTTCGGTGACCGGGTCCGAGTCCTTCGGCACCGCGTACTCCAGCTCGATGTCGGCGGGGAAGGTCCACTTCTCCTTGCGCATGAGCTGGAGGATCTCCTTCAGCGGGGTCTCGCCCTGGCCCCACGGCAGGTTGCCGCCGGCCGCGGTGCGGTCCTTCAGGTGCAGGCTGACCATGCGGTCGTGGTACTTCTCGATCACGGGGATCGGCGACTTCTTCGCGCCGGCCACGTAGTGTCCCACGTCGAAGTTGAAGCCGATGTACTGGCCGTGCTCGAGGATCGGGTCGTTCTTGTCCATCACCGGCAGGTTGCCGGTGTGGTTGTGGAAGGCGACCCAGATCTTGTGCTTGTCGGCGAAGGGGGCGAGGCGCTTGGCCAGGGGCTCGGAACGCTCGGTGGTGATGCCGATGCAGCCGAGGGCCTTGGCCACCAGGAAGGCGAACTCGATCTGCTCGTCCGACTGGCCGAAGCCCATCTTGTGGATGTGGATGTTCACGCCGGCGTCGTTGTACATCTTGCGCAGCTCGGCGCACCTGGCCAGTTGCGCCTCGCGGGCGGCGTCGGCCGACAGGCCGGCCTTGAGTCCCGCGCGCATGTAGCCCTCGATGGGGCCGCCCATCAGCTCCACCTCGCTGAGGCCGTTCTTGAGGAGGGCCTGAAGGGTCTGCTCGGCGGTGTTCACGTTGGTGCCGCGGTAGCTGTAGGTGATGACGCCGATGCGCACGCCGTGGAAGACGGAGTTGGGCTTGGCCGCGGCCGCCTCGGCCGCCAGCCCGCGGTTCGCCCACAGGGCGCCGGCCCCCAGGGCCGCCGCGCCGCCGAGAAAGCCGCGTCGGGTCAATGCGTTGTTCTCTTCTGTCACGCTCGTTCTCCTTTCTGGCTGGTTCCGCCGCACGCCGGGAGTCGCGGGAGTTGCGGGACGCTCAGCCGCGGGGGGCGACGGCGATGCCCTCGATCTCGACCAGGAGGTCGGGGCGGCACACGTCGGCGACCGAGAAGGTGACGGGCAGCTCGCCGAGCCGCTGGCGGCAGATGGCGCGCACCTGCTCGTAGTCGCTCTGGTGCTTGACGTAGACGCGGGCGAGGACCATGTCGCCGAGAGTGGCGCCGGCGCGGCGGACGCCCAGGCGCTCGAAGTTCGAGCGGGCGATGAGCGCCTCGATGTTGTCGAGGGTCTGGCGGGTCTGGCCCGCCACGTCGCCCACGTAGCGCGTCTCGGCGTTCACGATGCTGGCCGTGCCCGAGACGAGGATGGAGACGGCCTCGGGGCCGACCACGGCCATGGCCCGCGAGAACTTCGGGCTCTTGGGGCTGTACTCCCGGCCGTAGTCGAAGGCCGAGGTCTGGAGCGGGTTCTCGAGCGGCACCAGCAGAATGTCCTTGCGCTCGGTGGCCACGGCGATGCAGGACATCATCACGTCGCGGTCGCCGGCGCCGATGCCGGTGCTGGCGGGGTAGATCGCGCCGTTGAGGCCGGCGGGCAGGTGCTTGGGGAGAAAGTGAATGTCGCCGTAGAAGTCGGCGCGGGCGCGGTTGAGCTCCTTGTAGCGCTGGGTCTCGCCCTCCGGGCCCACGATGTCGCCGAGGTAGAGCCACGTGCGCAGCACCTGGCTGTAGCTGAAGCCCTTGCTGGCCAGGGTGTCGCGCATGCGCTCGAAGGCGTTGAGCGCCCGGGGGTGGACCCTCGTGGCGTGAGTCCGCGGGGTGATCCCGGCGCAGTGGGCCCAGGTGATGTCGCTGTGGCGCAGGATCACGAGGTGCTCGGAGACCCGCTCGATGGCGATGTCGTGCTTCTTGCGGCTGACGCCCCAGGCCTCGATCTCGAGGAGCTTGCCCCCGCAGGGCGGCTGGATGATGTAGTCCGTCGCCGGCAGGGCGTCGCAGTAGAACTCCTCGATGATCTTCTTGCAGGGCGCGATGAGCGAGTGGTCGCGGAGGAAGATGTCCTGCCGCACGATGCCGTTGCGCGCGCCCTCCTCGTGCATCACGCGCGCCACCGACGTCAGCGCGCCGTACGCCTGCTCGAAGAGGTCGGCCCCGTTGCGGGGAATCCCGCTGACGAACAGGTAGCGCACGTGGCAGAGGTCCGCCACCGAATAGCCGACGCCTTCCGTCGAGACCTTCCTGACCATTCGCCGGCCCTGGCTTCCATTCTCAGACCGCGGGAGGGACAGCCACTGGGCCAAGAAGATAAGCCTATTTGCCGGAGAAGTCAAGCGCGCTTGCCGACCTGCAACCGGGCTTCTCGGTGGCGATGGGCTGGACTCTTGCCGAACCGGGCGGTATCATCTGTACCCGTACAAGCCCTGAGGAGGCCCTCCGGGGAAGCTCCAGACGGAAGGCCGCGCCATGCCCGACCCGCGCCGAGTGGCCCGCCCCCTGTCCCTGATCCTGGCGCT
This sequence comes from Planctomycetota bacterium, assembly GCA_035384565.1. Lineage (NCBI taxonomy): Bacteria > Pseudomonadati > Planctomycetota > Planctomycetota bacterium. The sequence goes on from DAOOIT010000122.1 coordinate 7,188, forward strand.
GGCGGCCGCGGCAGGCGGCCGCGGCGACGGGGGAGCCATGCCGCAGGACGACCCGCCATCGAGCCCGCAGGCCGACTACCACGTGAGCGGCCCGGAGACCCAGGCCGATGGTCTGGCGCTGTACCGCGTCACCTCGCCGTACCAGCAGGGCGAGACGCTGGTGCGCGTGCTGGCCCCCGCGACGCTCGAGCCGCCGGAGACGCGCCGCGTGCTCTTCGTGCTGCCGGTCGAGGCCGGCTCGGCCACCCGCTGGGGCGACCCCGTGCGCGCGGCGCGGGCGGCCGGCGTGGCCGAGCGGCACGGCTTCGTGGCCCTCCTGCCCACGTTCTCGCACCTGCCCTGGTACTGCGACCATCCGACCGACCCGGTGCGGCGGCAGGAGAGCTACGTGCTGAAGGTGCTGGTGCCGCTGGCCGAGCGGCTCTGCCCGCACAAGGCGAGCCGCCGGGCGCTCGTGGGCTACAGCAAGAGCGGGTGGGGCGCCTTCAGCCTGCTGCTGCGGAACCCCGAGACGTTCGCCGCCGCGGCCGCCTGGGACGCGCCGATGATGATGGCCCGGCCGATGTTCGGCCTCGGCGAGATCGCGGGCACGCAGGAGAACTTCGAACGCCTCCGCATCCCGCGCCTCCTGCGCGAGCACGCCGACGCCGTGCGCGGCGCCAGGCGCCTGGTGCTGATGGGGTTCGACAACTTCCGCAGCGACACGCAGCAGGCCCACGCGCTGATGACGCGGCTGGGCATCCCGCACGAGTACGCCGACGGCCCCCGCCGCAAGCACCACTGGGAGAGCGGGTGGCTGGAGGAGGCGGTGAAAGCCCTGCGCGAACTGCTGCCCTGACCCGCCGCTGCGCCGCAGTACCTCCAACGAAAAGGCCCCTTGAAAGGAAAAAGGGGCTCATCAGGGTCTGGCGACCCTCACGTGGCCGCCATTGGGAAGCATGGCGCGGGTGCTGCGGCGCCAGCGAGGCCACCCTATAACCCTCTATGCCCCAAGGCCTTACGCTCTCCGGCCATTCCCGCTCACATACTTGCTCATCGCGCGGATGAGCGAGTATGGCCGGAACCGCGAGAATCGCCCATTCTCGCCCATCTACCCATGCTGTATCACTCTCCCCCTCACAGGGTTGATACAGCATGGGCAGGCGGCGCCCGCCAGCCGCTCGGCACAGGCCCTCCCGCATCCGCTCTTCCCCGAGGAGAAAGAGGCCGCGGAGCGGCCAAGAGGCCCGTCCCCACGCAGAGCGTAGGGACGAGA
>DAOOIT010000123.1 GCA_035384565.1 Planctomycetota bacterium
CCGCCTCTCCCCAGGGCTCCCTTCGGTCGCCCTGGGCTACGGCTCAAACGCCCCCTTCGGGGGCTAGACCCCAGCCCCCGGAAGATGTGGGCGAAGAGCAGGGCAGCGCCCTGGGTTGAGTGGGATTCACGGGTTCAGCCCTGAAGGGGTGAGGTAGAGGCTCTCTATTCCGCCCTTTCCGGGCTGCCGCGGGGCGGTCTTGTTCCCAGGGCGTTGCCCTGGGCTATCCTATTTCGCTCCTTCGGAGCTCCCGCAGCCACCCACAATTCCGGCCCACACCCGAGGCTTGCCGCGCGGTTGACAGGCGGCGGGCGAGCGGCTAGGATGCTCGGGACCCGCCCCCGCATGGAGGAAACTCCGGATGTATGTGACGCTCCACTTCGATGTGGAAGACACCGTGTATCCGCCCGAGGCCCGGACGGATGACGTGCCCGGCTGGATCGCCCAGACGCTGTCGAAGGCGGGCCTGCGCGGCACGTTTCACGTGATCGGCGACAAGGCCCGGGCGATGCTCCAGCGCAACCGGCTGGACGCCCTGGCCTCGATGGCCGAGCACGACATCAGCATCCACACCGACTCGAACAACCACCCCGTGGTGCCCGAGATGGTCGAGCACTGCGGCTGGGCCGACGGGGTGGAGCGCCTGGTGGAGTACGAGACGCGGGCCGCCGAGGCCCTCAAGAAGGCGTTCTGGAAGATGCCCGTGGCGACCAGCCGCCACGCCGTTTTCACCGCGCCCCAGAGCCACGGCGCGGCCGCCGAGCTGGGCCTGCCTTATGTCTACAGTTGGGCCTACTGCCCCGGCCACGCCGGCCCCGTGTGGTTTGCCGGCAGCCTGTGCTTTCCCACCCATTGCGGCGCGGGCGAGTCCGTCACGTCGTACCTGTCCTTCGGTCCCGAGGGGGCGCTGAGCCGCGACGATGCCTTCGAGGCGCAACTGCGCCGGCTGGGGGAGGAGCTGGACCGCCGCGTGGCGGCCGGCATCGAGTGCCTGACGCTCTTCGTCGCGCATCCGGTGCGGGTGCTGGTCAAGGGGTGGACCGAGGACGAGTTGTTCGCCAACGGGCGCAATCGCACGATGGCGGAGCTCGGCTTCGCCTACGAGCTGCGCACGGCGGCCGAGATGGAGACCGCGCGCGCCAATTTCGCGCGCCTGTGCGCCTATCTGAAGAGCCGCCAGGACCTTCAGGTGATCGGGATCGGGCGGGCGGCCGAGCTGTTCGCGCGCCAGGCGGAGGCGATCTCGCGCGACACGCTGCGCGAGTACTGCTCGAGCGGCGAGGACGCGCTGGCGCCGCGCCTGCACGCCTTCTGTTCGCCGGCCGAGCTGCTCGTGGCCATGGCCGATTCGCTGGTGGCGGCGGAGCGGCGCGGCGCCCTGCCGCGCGCCGTGGCGCGCCGCCGCGTGCTCGGCCCCGTGGCCAAGCCGGTGCTGGTGGCCGAGAGGCCGTTCGCCTCATACGAGGAGTTCCTGGGCCTCTGCCGCGCCCTCGTCGAGCAGGTGGACGAGACGGGCCACCTGCCCGCGAACCTGCCCCTGGGCGACGCGCGGGTCGGGCTGGGCAGCCTGCACGCGGCGTGCGTCACCGCGTTCCGGGCCGCGTGCGCCGGCGAGCGCCTGGCGCGGCTGCGGCTGCCCAAGGTGCCGCGCTATCCGGCGGCCGCGCACGAGCTGGAGAAGCCGATGGGCTGGATCGAGGAGTGCGGGTTCCTCGGCCCGGATTTCTCGGTGGATCGGCTGCGGCTGCACATGCGCCTTCAGACCTGGTCGCTCAAGCCCGCGCGCACGCGGGTGCCCTCGGGGCCGTGCCTGGAGGCGGGAGGGTTCGTGCGGGCCGACGCGGCGACGGCGCCGTAGCCGGGGGAGGGGGGATGGCGCCGCCGATTCGCGCCGTGCTGCTGGTGGGGCCGACGGGTTCGGGCAAGAGCCCGGTGGGCGCGCGGCTGGAGCAGGCGGGCGGGTTCCACCACTTCGATTTCGGGGCGGAGCTTCGCGCGGCGGCGCGCGGCGAGCGCGGCCTGGCGCCCGCCGATGTGGCCTACGTGCAGGGCGTGCTGGAGGCGCAGGCCCTGCTGCCCGACGAGCGATTCCCGATTGCCGAGGAGCTGCTCCGCCGCTTTCTGCGGCGCCGCGGCTTCGAGCCCTCCGCCGATGTGCTCGTGCTCAACGGCCTGCCGCGCCACGTGGGGCAGGCCCGCGCTCTGGCCGCCACGGTGCGGGTGGAGGCCGTGGCGGTGCTGGAGTGCGATGCGGCGGCGGCGCACGCGCGCGTGGCCCGCCGGCGTCGCGGGGAGGGGCCCGACCACGCCGGGCGCCCCGACGACGCGCCCGAGGCGGTGGCCCGCAAGCTGGCCCGCTACGCGCGCGAGACCGAGCCGCTGGTGGCGCATTACGCGGCGCAGAGCGGCGTTCGAGTGCTGCGGATCCCCGTTGGGGCGGAGACGGCCGAGGAGGCGATCGCGGCCGAGATCGCCCGCAGCCTGCTCCAGGTCGGCGGGGCCAATGGAAAGGGGGCAGCGGCATGCTGCCCCCTCGAGTGAGTGGCGTCGCGCGGGCCTGGCGCCGGTCAGTTCACCACGAACGTGGCGCTGCGCTGGCCCTGGGCGCCGGCTCCCGCCACGACGACGTCGAGCTGGTACTGGCCCTTGGGCGTGTCGGCGCGCAGTTGGATGGGCACCTGGGTGGTGTAGGTGCCGGGCGTGCGGCTGACGTTGGAGGTCAGCTCCGCCACCTTGGTGCCGTTGAACGTGACGACGCGGGTCTCGACCAGGGGGACGGCGGTCTGGTCGTTGGGCGCCATGACCGCATAGGTGACCTGGAGGTTCACTGTGCCGCCGGGGGTGGTCGCGGCGGGGTCCACCAGGGCGCCGGCCACTTCCACGCGCGTGCCCTGGGCGGGGGCGTAGTTGTAGGCCTGATTGGTGGCCGCGGCCTCGCGGTCTCTGCGCTCCATCATGTTGCCGATGATGCCGCCGGCGAGGGCGCCGATGAGAGCGCCGCCGATCACGGCGCGGCCTCGACGGTGGTGGCCCGATACTGCATAGCCCAGCGCGCCGCCGGCCGCGGCGCCGATGGCGGCGCCGGTCACGGTCTTGGGGTTGTCTCTGATCCAGCCGCAGCCCTGGGATGCCAGGGCCGCCACGCAAAGCACTGCCACACGCTTACACAGTCGCTGATTCATCTCACTGCCTCCTGGAGGTCAAGGGTCCCTGCACCATGAGCCACCTGCATTATGCCACTGTGCAGGGGCAGATGTCAAGCGCCGCTCGGCAGGGCACCCGCTTCCTGCACGCCACGCAGGGTTCCCCCCTTTGTACGGACGCAGAAGCGGGCCGATTATTCAGGCGCTTCAGGGTTTGGCGGTCTTGTTCGACTGGGCCTGGTGCGGGTCGTGGGCATGCCAGCTCCTGGCGGACCTGGCGGTTCCTCGGGAGGGCTGTGCGGCGTTTTCCTCTTCGGCGAAGAGTGGTTGCGGGATCGGGAACCTCCCGCGGGTTGCCAACCCGCGGGAGGTTGGGGTTGGACGCGGGAGCGTCCGGATCATCGCCCCCACGCGGAGCGCAGGGGCAAGAAGGAGAAGGTGACGGAGCGCAGGGGCGAGAAAGAAAGCCTGCGCAAGCGGGACGCTTGCAGCTACTCTCCCTCGTCCCTACGCTCTGCCCCCTTTCCTCGTTCCTACGCTCTGGTCACTCTTCTCGTCCCTACGCTCTGCGTGGGGACGGGTCTCTTGGCCGCTCTGCGGCCTCTTGCTCAGGGAAAGGAACCTCCCGCGGGTTGCCAACCCGCGGGAGGTTGGGGTTGGACGCGGGAGCGTCCGGATCATCGCCCCCACGCGGAGCGCAGGGGCAAGAAGGAGAAGGTGACGGAGCGCAGGGGCGAGAAAGAAAGCCTGCGCAAGCGGGACGCTTGCAGCTACTCTCCCTCGTCCCTACGCTCTGCCCCCTTTCCTCGTTCCTACGCTCTGGTCACTCTTCTCGTCCCTACGCTCTGCGTGGGGACGGGTCTCTTGGCCGCTCTGCGGCCTCTTGCTCAGGGAAAGGAACCTCCCGCGGGTTGCCAACCCGCGGGAGGTTGAGGTTCTGTGCCGAGTGGCTGGCGGGCGTCGCCTGCCCATGCTGTATCAACCCTGTGAGGGGGGAAGTGATACAGCATGGGCAGATGGGCGAAAATGGGCGATTCTCGCGGCTCCGGCCATGCTCGCTCATCTGCGGGATGAGCCAGCATGTGAGGAGGAGAGCGTTGAGAGGGTAAGGCATTGCGGCATAGGTGGTTATGTAGTGGCCTTCGCTGGCGCCGCAGCGGCGGTCCCACGCTCCCCAATGGCGGCCACGTTACTCATGTCTGGTCTGGCGACTGCTTGCACCTGGGGTGGGGAGGCCACGTGGTGTTTCGGCAACATGCTGCCCATACTTGCTCAACCGTGCGGGGGGGAGAAAACGAGCAAGTATGGCGGGAATGGCCACGGACAGGCGAGAATCGCCAAAGCGCCATACTTGCTCACCTGGCAGGGAGGGAGGGGATGAGCGAGTATGGGAGCAGGCTGTCTGGTTTTCCTGACTCGTCGCGTGAGACAGGGGTCAGAGGGAGAGGAGGTAGGCCACGAGGTCCTCGATCTCCTGTTTGCTCAGGTGCGAGGTGCGGCCGTGGCGGTCCCCCGGGTTGAACTTGGTGAGCAGTTCCTGGAGGGTGACTGCGCGGCCGTCGTGCAGGTAGGGGCCGGTGCGGTAGAGTTCGAGGAGGGAGGGGTTGTCGAACTCCTTCACGTTGGCATCGAGCGGACCGGCGGTGCCGACGTCGTGGGTCTTGCAGTCGGTGAAGAGCTCGCCGGTGTGGCAGGCCGAGCAGGCGGCCTTGGAGCTCTTGAAGATGGCTTCGCCGCGCTTGGCCTCGGGGGTGAGCGAGCCATCGCGGTTGCGGTGGGGGCTGGGGCGAGGGGTGAGCGAGCGGATGTAGGCGTCAATCGCCGTGGCCTCCTCCTCGATGACCTGGCGGTAGAGGATGAATTGGAGGCCGGCGCGCACGGCGTGCTCCATGTCCTCGCGGATGCCCAGGGACATCATGGGGGCGGTGCGATGGGCGTTGAGCATGCTCTTGTTGTTCTTGGGGTTGCCCATGCCGTCGTTCAGGAGGTCCCAGTTCAGGCCGTCCACGCGTGCGTCGGGGTGGCAGGTGCCGCAGCTCTGCCAGCGCTGGTAGCAGATGGTGGCGTCGAAGAAGAGCATCTCGCCGCGGCGGGCGAGGTCAGGCTGGACGGCGGGGCCGAGGGCGATGGTGCCGGCGAGCTTGGCCTTCTCCACGTTCACGAGGGCGAGGTTGTCGGAGAAGTAGTTGGCGACGTAGAGGGTGTCGCCCTTGGGGGAGAAGGCGGCGCCGTGCGGGCCGCGGCCGCCCGAGGTGCAGCGGCGGATGGCGCCCCAACGGCTCAGGAGCGACAGCTCGTTCACCAGTTCGGGCAGGCGCGTGGCGGGTTCCTTGGCCAGACGCTCGTGCATCCGGGCGAGGTCAATGAACCCGACCTCGTGGGTGCCGGTGTAGGTGATGGCCAGGGTCTTGGCGTCGGGGGAGATGACCGCGGCGAAGGGCATGGCGTGGCCGTTGCTTGCCTCGTCGAGCAGCAGGGTGGCCAGGTGCTTGCGCGTCTTGGCGTCCACGATGCTCAGGCCGCTGTTGTTCACCCAGCCGCGTTCGAGCTGGGTGGGCGGCAGGTTGAAGCGCGCGACCACGTGGACCACGTAGACCCACGCGCCGTCGGGCGAGCAGGCGATCTGGCGGACGTCGGTGGCGCCCGAGGGGAGTTTCACGTGGGCGAGGGGCTTGAGCGTCCTGGTGTCGTAGGCATCGAGCGCGGCGGCGGCCTCGGGGTCGGTGGCGGGGCCGAGGGGCAGCAGGTTGGCGGCCCACAGCGTGGCGCCGTCGGGCGAGAGGGCGCAGAAGAACGGCTCGCGCGTGGCGGGGAGAGCGGTCACGGCCTTCTTCGCCGCTACGTCCACAACGTTCACGCGGTTCAGGAAGCGGTCGCAGGCGAACAGCCGCGAGCCGTCGGCGGCCAGGGCGAGGCCGAAGACGCCCCGTCCCGCCTCGAACGTGCCCGTGATATTGCCCTTCGCGGTCGCCACGGCGGCGACCATCCCCGAGTCGGAATCGGCCGCGTAGAGCACGGCTCCGTCGGGCGAGAGCGCCAGGCCGGCGGGCGCTCCGCCCACGGGCGCCGTCCAGACGACCTTGCCCGCGGCGACATCCACCGCCGACACGGCCCCTGCCGTGTGGTGCGAGACGAAGAGCCGCGAGCCGTCCTTGGACGCCAGGATGGCGAACGGCGACTGATAGGCGGGGCGCTGCTCCGCGCCCAGCCCGGCCGCTGCGGCCAGTCCCAGAAGCACCGCCGACCCGAGTCGTGACACGCCCGTCATGCAGTTGGCCTTTGCTGGTGAAGCCTCGGAAGGGTGTTTGCCGCTCAACCTCCTCGGGTTCAATTGTAGTGGTTCTCGCCGTTCGCATCAAGCGCTCTGGCCGCGCCCGCGGGCGCCCATGTTGACACGGCGCGGCGATCCCCGTACGATCGGAGGCGCTTGGGAGGTTGTGCACAGGAAAGGAAAGGCGGCCTATGGGCGAGAGGTTCGGGGGCAAGGTGGCAATTGTCACAGGCTCGTCGTCGGGCATCGGCAAGGCGACGGCCCTGCGGCTGGCCCGCGAGGGCGCGGCGGTGTGCGGCGTGGCCAACCGCAATGTCGAGGGCGGCCAGGCGACCGCGCGCGAGATTGCGGACGCCGGGGGCAGGGGCCTCTTCGTGCAGGCCGACGTGGGCGCCGAGGCCGATTGCCAGCGCGTGGTGGCCGCGACCCTCGCCGCCTTCGGGCGCGTGGACATCCTGGTCAATAACGCGGGCATCACCAAGGGCGCGCCGCTCGAGAAGCTCGACGTGGCGACCTGGGACCTCGTGCACAACACGAACCTGAAGAGTGCCTTCCTCATGGCTCGCGCGGTCGTGCCCGACATGCTCTCCCGCGGGTGGGGCCGGGTGGTCAACATCGCCTCGGTGCACGCCGTGGCCACTTATGCCCCTTACGCCGTCTACTCGGCCTCGAAGGCGGGGCTGTGCGGCCTGACGCGCGGCCTGGCCGTGGAGTTCGCCGGGCGCGGCATCTGCTTCAATTGCGTGCTGCCCGGGGCCATTGACCTGTCGCTCTTTCCGCGGTCGAATCAGGCGGTGGACCGTGCCGCCTGGCGCCCCCGCCCGAACGAGGCTATTCCCGCGAAGCGCACCGGCGCGCCCGACGAGATCGCCGCGGCTGTCGCCTTCCTCGCCTCCGACGAGGCGTCCTATATCAACGGCGCGGCGCTGACCGTGGATGGCGGCATGCTCTCCATCCTCCGAGACCGCTGAGGCGGGCACGAGGCGCGTTACCTTCGGTGTCGGTCCCTGGGATGGCCTTCGGGATGAAGGGGTGGCAGGCTTGCGGTGCAGGACCTTGGGGCGGCTCGGTTGGCGTGTGAGCGAGATCGGCCTCGGCGGGGCGTGGCTGGCGGGACGACGCGGCGATCTTCCCCTCGAGGAGAGCGCCGAGATCGTGCGCCAGGCCCTCGCCCTCGGCATCAACTACATAGACACGGCGCGGGCCTATGGCCGCTCGGAGGAGATCCTCGGCGTCGCTCTGGAGGGCGTGTCGCAACCCTACCGCCTCGCCACCAAGGCCGGCTGCACCCCGCACGGCTTCGACTACTCGCGCGACGCGGTGCTGGCCAGCTTCGAGACCAGCCTGCGCCTGCTGCGGCGCGACCGGGTGGACCTCCTCCAGCTCCACGAGGCGCCCACGGCCGGCTGGGACCGCCTGATGGGCAAGGGCGGCGCGGCCGAGGCCCTGCACCACTTGAAGCAGCAGGGCGCGGTCGGCGCGATTGGCGTCACGGGGCGCACGCCCGCGTTCCTCGCCCGGCTGGCGGCTACCGACGAGTTCGACACCGTGCTCAGCTACTGCGACTACGATCTCACCACGCGCCTGGCCCGCGACGAGCTGCTGCCCGTGGCCGCACGGCACAAAGTGGGCATCGTGCTCGGCTCGCCGCTGCGGGTGGGCCTGCTCGGCCAGCCCCGCGAGGCCGCCCTGCCCGGATACGCTGAACCGCTCCGTCCCAGGCTTGAGCGCCTCCACGACCTTGCCGACCGCGAGGGCATGCCCCTGCGTCATCTCGCGCTGCGCTACCTGCTCAGCGATGCCGACGTGAGCACGGTGCTCTCGGGCGCCGGCTCGGTGGACGAGGTGCGCGACGTCCTCGCCGCCGCTGCCGCGGGCGCGCTGCCCGGCCGCGTGCTCGCCGCGATCCGCGAGATCCAGGGCGAAGCCGGCAACAAGGAGCGAACCGAATGAGGATCACGCGACTCGAAACCCTCTTCGTGCGG
>DAOOIT010000124.1 GCA_035384565.1 Planctomycetota bacterium
CCTCACCCGCAGCGGCCACGGCCAGTCCCATTCAGAACCACATCGCAACCGCCTCCCCGGGTGTGGGCCGGAATTGTACGCAGGGCGGTTCTCTCTGGAGCCTGAAGGGCTCGCATGGGATAGCCCAGGGCAACGCCCTGGGTTCAGTGGGATTCACGGGTCCAGCCCCGAAGGGGCGAGATAGAAGCTCTCTATTCCGCCCCTTCAGGGCTGCCACGGGGTGGTCTGGTTCCCAGGGCGTCGCCCTGCGCTATCCCATTTCGCTCCTTCGGAGCTCCCGCAGCCACCTACAACGCCGGCCCACACTCAGCCCCCCCCTTGAATGCCGTGGCCTTTCGTGGTAGGGTCCGGGCCAATCTGACGCAACAGGTCGGGGAGCGGCACAAAGGAGCATGAGATGAGCACTCGGGCCCTGCGGCTTCTTGCGATAGGGGCATTGGGGCTGATTCTCCTGGCCGCCGGGAGCGTGCCGGGCGGCGAGGCCGGCGGCGCAGGCATTGACTGGAATCGGGCGCGGCAACTGATCGAGCGCACACGCCGCGGCGAGACTCTCTCGGCGGAGGACCAGGCCTACCTCGACAAGGCCCGGGCCGAGCGTCGCCGTCTCGGCCCCAACTGGCGGCCCGACGGCCCCCAGGGCCAGCCGCCCGAAAAGGGCAAGGAATCGGTCGGCCTCACGCCCCTGTGCGACCTCAAGGGCGACGCGAGGTACAAGGAGATGGAGGGCGGCCTCTACGGCGGCGGGCGGAATGAGCCGCCGGAGGCTCAGGCCAAGCTTGCCCAGGCCGCCGCAGCAGGCATCGCGCCGCTCGACCCCGAAGGCAAGCCGGCCGCCGACGGACGCATCGTGCTCCTGGCCATCGGCATGTCGAACACCACCCAGGAGTTCTCGCGCTTCAAGCAGCTTGCAGATGCCGATCCCGACAAGTCGCCGAAGCTCGTGATCGTGGACGGCGCTCAGGGCGGCAAGGATGCCGCGGCGTGGGTGAACTCGCCGCCCGTGTGGGACGAGGCGGACCGCCGTCTCAGAGCCGCGGGCGTCACACCCCAGCAGGTGCAGGTGGTGTGGCTCAAGCAGGCCCTCATCGGTCCGGGCCGGCGGGGCGAATTCCCCGCCCACGCCCGCGAGTTGCAGCGCGACAACGCGACGATCCTCACCATGGCCAAGGCCCGTTACCCCAACCTTCGGCTCGCCTACCTCTCCAGCCGCATCTACGCTGGCTATGCCGTCACGCCGCTCAACCCCGAGCCGTACGCCTATGAGAGCGCCTTCTCGGTGCGCTGGGTCATCGAGGAGCAGATGAAGGGCAAGGCGGAACTCAATGCCGACCCTGCCAGGGGCGAGGTGAAGGCGCCCGTGGCGCTCTGGGGGCCGTATCTGTGGGCCGACGGCACGAAGGGCCGCGCGGCGGGCGACCTGATCTACAACCGCGACGACCTCGCCGGCGACGGCACACACCCCAGCCCATCGGGCCGCCAGAAGGTGGCCGAACTGCTGCTCAGGTTCTTCAAGGCCGACCCATATGCCAAGGGCTGGTTCCTCAAACCGGCCACGCAGCGATGAGGCCGATCGTGTCCAGGTCGGATGTGCATACCTCCACACAGGCTCTCAGAGGAACCGGGATTCCGCGTACAAGCATGCACGCCCTGCCATGCTGAGCACATGGCTTCCGTGTGCGGTTATCTGGCGCCGATGCACCAGAGGAACTCGAAGTCGCGGACGAAGATGCGGCCACCCGAGACCGCCGGCGACGAGCCATTGCCCCAGCCGCCGAGATTGCCCCCGCCGATGATCTCGAGTTTCGGGCCGGCCTTCAGCACGTAGCTGGCGCCCGTGCTGACGAAGTAGACGCGGCCATCCGCCGTGGCGATGGGGCTGGCGAGCTTCGACACTTTGTCGAGCTTCTCGCGGAAGACCTCCTCCCCCGTGGCCACCATGCGGCACAGCACCTCGCCCTCTTTGGCCACCTTGTAGATGAAGTCCCCGCAGACAACGGGCGACGAGTAGTCGCCGGGGCTCTTCTCCACGCGCCATCTCAGGTGGGTCTTCTCCACGTCGCCCTGCCCGGTGGGGTCCACGGCGAGCGCCCACTCGTTGCCACCCTTGTCCACGATGACCATGCCTCCTGCGGCCACGGGCGACTCCCCGAAGGCGCGAGCTTTGCACCACCAGAGGGGCTCGCCCGTGGCGGGGTCGAGGCCCTGAAGGACGTTCTCGCAGGCAGCGATCATCTGGAGCTTGCCCTTCACGTCGAGGAGGAGCGGCGTGGTGTTGCACGAGCCGGTCTTGGGGCGCTTCTGCTCCCACTTCACCTCGCCGGTCTTCTTGTCGAGGGCCTGGATGTAGCCCTGGCCGCGGGCCTGGTCAACGGAGAGGATGACGGTGTCGCCGAAGAGGATGGGGCTTTGGCAGATGCCGGGGTTGAGGACGAATGGGCCTGGTCGCTCGTGGCGCCAGAGGAGCTTGCCGTCGAAGTCCACCGCGGCGATCACAGCGGAGCCGAACCAGCAGTAGACCGCCTTGCCGTCGGTGACGGGCGTGGGCACCGCGTAGATGGCGTAGCCCATCGGCTCCTTGCCCTGGGGGATGGGCGTGCGCCAGAGGAGCTTGCCGTCGCTGGCCTGGTAACAGGCCAGGTGGTGTTCGGGCACCTCCTTCTTCTCCTCCTGCTCGCGGTTCTGCTTGGCCGCGGTGGTGATGAAAACCTTGTCCTCCCACACGATGGGGCTTGAGTGGCCCGTGGTGCCTTTGAGGGACGCCTTCCAGAGAATGCCCTCGCCGCTCTTGCCGTCCCATTTCAGCGGCAGGTCCTTCTCATCGGTTGTCCCCATGCCGGTCGGCCCGCGGAAGCCTGGCCAGTTCCCCGCCAGGGCCGCGGCCGAGACGGCCGCCGCGAGAAGGAGCGCTGACAGCCTGAGTTGCGTCATCTTCACTTCCCCTCGAACGCCGTGACTAGTGGGAAGGCGCCGGCGTGGCCGCGGCCGCCGGCATCCGCATCGCGAACGCTCAGGTTCCGCGTCTCGCCGCTGCGGGTTTCGCGAATCACGATGTCGAAGCCCCTGTCCTTCACAAACGACAGGCCGCCGATGGAGAAGCACGCGGAGGAATTCTCGACGAGGAACATCGGTTGCTTGGACTTGATGGGCGGCCATGAGGAGTAGTTCTGGCCGCCAAGGAGTTCCGTGCGCCCACCGTCGCTAGTCTTGATGACCGTGGCCCCGCCGTTCTCGGTCTTCAGGCCGAGAATCCACAGGTCGCCGCCCTCATTGACCATGCCCACCTGGTTCGTTTCAGGGTTGATCTGCCGCATCCAGGCCTTCTGCCCCTTGCGGATGCGCCAGCCGGCGGAACACGAGTTCTCGACGAAGAGCTTGCCAGCGTTCGGCGCTGCAACATAGGGCACAGCGTCGGGCGACATGCTGCCTATGTCGCGCACCACCAGCGTCTTCGGCGTCGCGTGCTCCACCCAGGCGAAGTTGTTCCCCTTGCCCCATTCTACAACGGTGAAGCGTTCGATGGCCACGACATCGCAGGTCACATCCTCAATGCGGAACATCGGCTTGCCGGAGGTGCGGAAGGCGGGGGTGACGCACAGCGTGGTGTCCATGCCGAGGATCCGCCGCACCGAGCCGTGGACGCGAATGGTGTCGCCGAATCGGATCAGCCCCTCCTTGATTCCGCCGGGAATGCACACGGTGCTCTTGCCCTCCCTCGCGGCGGCGTCGAAGGCGGTTTGAAGCGTCGCCGTGTCGTCGTCCTTTGCCTTCAGCGCAGCAGGGTCAACGACCACCCACCGGTCGGGCGGGTCCCAGGGGACATCGGGCGTCTCCTCGAGGGGCAATCGCAGGGTGCGGCGCGGGCTGGGGAAGGCGCAGTGGGCTGCTTTGGGAGGATGCGAGACGTATTCCTCGACCGATTCGCCCTCGAGGTCGGGGATGCCATCGTTCTTGACGAGCTTGGCGTAGCCGCTCTGCTTGACATCACGGAGCAGGAGGATGCCCTGGTTGACGACGGCGGCATCGCCGTCGCCGCCGGCGAGGCTCGATTCGAGCAGGGCAATCATTCCGCCGCGGTCGGTGGCGAGGATGGCGGGCACCTTGTTGAGGCTCTCCAGCCGACGGATCGTGAGGGTGTGCCATTTGTTGCGGATGCCGGCGACCCGCTGGCCCCTCAGGGTGATGTGCTCGAAGGTCATGCTGAAGGGGCCGGGCAGCGCATCAATGCCATAGTCAAAGCCCTCGATGAGCACGTTCTTGATGAGGCCAGGCCCGGGCTCGGTGCGGGTGAGGTCGAGGCCCACGGCGCCCTTGCCCTCGGGGTCGCTCGACCGGATGGTCACGTTGCGCATGCAGCCGGTGTTATTGTTCATCCACTGGACGCCGACGGCGCCCGGGTTGCCCTTCCCCACGTCGAAGGTCATGTCGTGGATGGAGTTGTGGAACGCCATGCCCGTGGCCCGTCCCTCGAACATCGTGAGGAGGTAGTTCTTGTTCCCGGGGTCTTCGAAGTCGGGCGCGTTGTCGGCCAGGCGGATGATGGTGCCCTCACGCGATTCGCCCTGGAGGACGAGTTGCTTCGCCAGTTCGAGCTCGCGGCCGAACGTGAGCTTTTTCGTGACCAGGTAGGTGCCGTTGGGGAAGTAGAGGAGGCGCCACTTCCGCTTGTTCTCATCAATGGCCTTCTGGATGGCCGCCCAGTCGTCGGTCTTCCCATCCCCCCTTGCGCCGTACTGCGTGCTGACGTTCACCATGCCCGCGTTGTCGGGGAAGGCCCGTTCATCCGACGCGCTGGCGACAAGCGCGGCGAGCGCAAGCAGAGCAACGGTCATTTCAGCGTGACCCCCACGGTCGCGATGGCGTTGAAGCACTTTACAGGCTCCCCGGCTGCCAGGGCCACGGCAACGGCGCAGTACGCCTCCTGGTGGACCGGCAGGCAACCCGCAAAGCCATGCATCAGATGCGAACCGCCGGCCCCTGCGACGTGCAGCCAGCTCCCCGCGCGGCCCCCCGCTACGTGAGCTCCACGCTCCAATACGCGTCGTCCACGAAGTGGCGCCACGAGCGGTAGCGGCGGTCGCGAATGGTCACGCGGATGAGCGGCGAGCGCTTGGGCTTGTAGGGCCGGCGCACGAGCTTCATCCCGGCCTCCTCCGGCACGCGGCCGCCCTTGCGCATGTTGCAGCGCACGCAGCAGCAGACGAGGTTCTCCCAGGTCGAGGCGCCGCCACGCGAGCGCGGCACCACGTGGTCCAGCGTCAGCTCCGGCGTGGCAAAGCGTGCGCCGCAGTACTGGCATCGCCCTTCGTCTCGGGCATAGATATTGCGGCGATTGAACTTCACCGCGCGCTGGGGCAGACGGTCGTAGATCAACAGGCGGATGATCCGTGGCACCACCACCTCGAAGTTCACCGCCCGCACATAGTCGTGTTCGTCTTCGGGGAACTGTTCACGCAGTGCCGAAAGCTGGCACCAGCTCTCCAGCGTGTGGGCCTCGAAGCGGTCGTCTGCGAGGTGGATCACCTCGGCCACCTCGCGGCACAGCAACGAGAAGGCCCGCCGCGCGGATACCACGTGGATCGGGAGGTAAAGCTTGTTGAGCACCAGCACGCTGGAGTCCAGCGCGCTGATCGCCTCGGCAGACATGGCCCAGTCCTCGCAAGCACTTGTACCTAATGCTAGCACAACGGAACAGGCTTTTCAAGGTCCTGCGCAATTCGCCCACCCGCTGCCAAAGCGGCGGGGCGCACCGTCGCCCAAGCAGCGTCGGACGCGCTGCCTCGCCTACAAGGCCGTGACAAGGTACAGAGCGGGGATCACGGCCGCACAGGCCAGGGTGGTGACGACCCAGGACGAGTTGGCGAGGTCACGGTCCAAGTCGAAGAGGTTGCTCACCACTGTGGCGAAGATGGCAACGGGCATGGCGCCCTCGATCACCGCCACCCGCCACATCAAGCCGCCATAGGCGCCCCACTGCCCCAAGAGCAGCACAACCCCCGCGGCGCTGAGCGGGCCGAAGAGGAACTTGGTAGCCGCCAATCCCAGGATCTCCCGCCAGTAGTGGCGCACGCGGCTCACGCGCAACGTGAGACCTATTGCGAATGAATGCAGACTCACCACACCGAACACGGCCACCGCGTTGACCGGTCGCACCCAGGCCGGCACCCAGACGCCCAGGGCGTTCAGGCTGAGCCCAACCACGAGGCCTGAGAGCGGAGCGAGCACGACCGGGTTCTTGGCTACTCCCCGGAGCGTTGCCCCCACGGTTGCCTTCTCCGCCTGGCCATAGTGGCTTGCCAGCACAACGCCCATTGTGAAGCACACCGGGATGAAGTGCGCTGTGTAGAGCACCGACAGCCCTTGGCCCTGGACGCCGAGGAACTGATAGCAGATGAATCCGCCGAGCGACATGCCGATGTTGGACATCATCCCGCAGTTGAGGTAGGCGCCGCGCCGCGCCCCGCGGAGGCCGAGAAGCGTGGCGCCCATGGCGGCCATGGCAAGGAGGCCCAGCGAGACCAGAGCCCCCACCACGGGCACCACGGCCGCGCCCCCCACCGAGGGGATGCCGAGCAGCCAGCAGCCGACAAGCACCGTGATCGGCTCGAGGGTGAGGAGCGTAGTGCGCGAGATACGCTTGCTGACCTCGGGCTGAAGCAGCATCAGCTTGCGTGCCACGTAGCCGAGGCCCAACGGCAGGTAGATGCACGAGGCGAGGATCGCGAAGCGGGTCTCGGGCAACATCCTGCGTCACAGGCCCCCGAGGAGGCCGCGGATGTACGCCACATCGTCGCGGGTGAGCGCGCGAAGCTGCTCCAGGGAGACGTTCTCGTACTCGCTGTGGAAAGTGAGCGGGCCATCGTAGGCCGCGTCGCGCAGTGCGCGCAGGGTCTCATCCCAGTTCACCAGCCCCTCGCGCAAAGGAACCAGCTCGCGCCGCCACACGGGTTGCCCGTCCTTCTCCCTGCGCACGTGCAGCATGGCCTTGACCGCGACGAGGCACAGATGTTCGCGCGCAATATCCACCGCCATGCGGATCGGTTCGCCATTGATGCTCAGGTGGCCGGGGTCCAGGTAAACGCCCACGTAGCGCGGGTCGAAGCCTTTGACGAGGTGCATGGCGGCCGAGGCGTTGAGGCCGAAGAAGGCATCGCTGTGGGTGTGCACGGCCACACGCACGCCATGCTTCTCCGCCAGCCGCTGGAAGCCTTCCAGGGCATGCCGAATGCTATCCACCTGTGCCCAGTAGCCGGGCTTCTGGTAGAGCCAATAGCCGAGCTTGATCTCGTGAATGCCTGCTTCGCCGCACGCCGCGAGCATCACTTCCGCCAGCGGAGGCGTCGGGTCGGTGAAGTCCCCAGGCGTCGTCACCATCGGCACGCTCAGCCCCATGTCCGCCCAGACCGCCAGCGCGCGAGGCAGTTCGGAGGCCACGTTGTCCGGGTTCACGCAATACCCGGGCCGTACGGCCAGGTCGAGGCCCTCGAGACCCATGCCCATCACTTCGCGCCCGGTGGCCTCCACGTCCATGCCCTTGAGGGACTTGGTGAAGAAGATCAGTTCCATGAGAAGCTCTCAGAAGGTGTGCCGGCGACACAACCGAAAGGACACGAAAGAGCGGAGCAGGCAAGACGACCGCGAGTCATGCGACTCTACGGGCATGAGAAGAAGGAGCAGAGCCGATCGTAAGCCGAGTTCTGTTGCCCTCCGCCCCCGTTCGGCGACGGAGAGCCGCGACCATCCCTCTGGGGCCGATGTTGCCACCGGCCTCGTGCTGCCTACCCGGGAGTCGTAGCGAGGCGGGCCACCTCTGCTCCCTGTTTGGCATTGCTCCACGCGGGGCTTGCCAAGCCGGCGTGTCGCCACGCCGCTGGTGCGCTCTTACCGCACCTTTTCACCCTTGCCCTTTTCCGCCTTCGCCGAGGCGACGGCGGACAGTTGGCGGTGTGTTTTCTGTTGCGCTGTCCCTGGCCTCACGGCCGGTGGGCGTTACCCATCGCGCTGCCCTGCGGAGCTCGGACTTTCCTCGGCCTGCGACGAAGCGCAAGCCGCGGCCGCGTCCTCGACTCTGCCCTGGCGTGATCATAGCCTGTGGCGCAGGAGAAGTCAACCAAGGACACTATCGGTTTGCACAAAGCGTGCGCCGGCCCTTTGCATCTCCTCGAGCGCCGCGGCCGTGGCCCCAGGCTCGATGCCTCGGATCGCGTCGGTCACCACATTTACCTGGTAGCCGTTCGCCCGCAG
>DAOOIT010000125.1 GCA_035384565.1 Planctomycetota bacterium
CGTAGCCGGGCTTCTCCTTCCGCCGTTCGGCGATGAAGGACCTGACGAGGCGACCGTAGTCTTCGTAGCGCGCCTGTTCCTCGTCTGTCAGCGCCACGGGGATGCGCACCACGTCGTAGTCCGCCAGGGTCTTCCCCTTGGCGTGCGGGATCTCCTGACGGTAGACGACGGGGCCGACGAGCCACGCCAGATCGGCATCGAGGCCGTCCGAGCGCTCCGGCGTCGCCGTCAGGCCCAGCCGCATCGGCGCGGCACAGAAGAGCGCCGCCTCCCGGCGGCACGGGCCGGGCAGGTGGTGCTCCTCGTCGAAGACCACGAGCCCGAACCGTGCGCCCAGCTCGCCCATGTGGGCGTAGGCGCTGTCGTAGGTGGTGACCGTCACGCTGCGGACGTTGTGCCGGTTGTCCCCAAGGATGCCCGCATCACACCCAAGGCCGCGGAGGATGCGCCGATGCCATTGGTACATCAGGTCGCGCACCGGCGCCACGACGAGCGTCGCCACGCTCGTGTGCCGCATGGCCGCCAGGGCGACCTCGGTCTTCCCCGTGCCGGTCGGCATGACGACCTGCCCGCGGCCGCCGGCCGCCCGCCAGGCGTCGAGCGCTTCCTGTTGCTCCCGACGCAGGGGTGGGAGACTCACCACGCCCCACTTCACGTGCGGCGGCACCGGCACCTCGTCCACGAACCGCCCGGGGAACTGCTCCGACAGCTCTGCCCGCACGCGCACGTAGTGGATCGCGTCGCACCGGAATGCCCCGATCCGCTCGTCCCAAACCCACGGTCCCGTCTCCCGAGCCAGGTCGGCGTCCGACTCCCGCGCGCCGTCCAGCCGGAGTGTCCCGCGGTCGAAAGACAAGCGGAGAACCTGCTCGGGTTCCATCGGCACGCCCTCTCGCATCCGCTGTGCCGGCGCCACCAAGCCAACCCTGGCTCCCCGGCTACCAGTATAGACTGCCGCCCACGAGCATGCAATTCGGCCCCTCGTCCTCACTCACGGCCGATGCAGGCGCTTCGCCGCAGAGTTCGGTCGGCCTCACAGGGCTGCACGCCCAAACCGTGGAGCGCGGGCCTGTCTGCTCGTCGTCGCTGGTCGCGGACGCTATACGATGGCGCGATGCAAAGCGAACGACAACGCGCAACCCTGCGGGCCCGTTCGCGTCGGCAGTCGACCGGGGATCGATCTGGCGGTCGTCCGCAGCCCACGGTGCCACAGGGGCGGCCCAGTGATCAACAGGGGCGATGGCCGGGAAGGGCCGCTTGGGCGGGATTGCCACTCCGCCCGACCCTTCGCCAGGCTGCCGCGGTGCGGGTGTGTTCTTCTTCGGCGGTGCCATCGCGGGGTGTGTGCAAGGGCGTCGCGGGAGCCGCCGGCATGGGCGGGGCCACAGGCTCACGGGGCGCAAGGAGCTACGCCTGGGGACCCGCGGCGGCCTCCGCAGATCCCTTGGGTCTGGTCGGGTCCGCGTTCTCTGTTCCTTTGCCGCGGCTTAGCTATCGCCCTCTCCGGCCAAAGAGGCACTGCCCCAGGCGGCAGGCCGAAGGCGGGGCAGCCAGTCAACGGGGGCGCGAGAGGGATTCCTCACCGAGTGGGAGACAGCATCGCGTCGGGAGAGAGGAAGAAGACGTCCTGCTGGGTGAAGCCGAGAAGGTCACGGGCGTCGAAGGTCGAGAGCGTGAAGGCGTCGAGGCCGATGACCCAGTGCGCCTGCCTGGCGAGGACGGAGCGGAGCATCCACGCTTCGCTGGCGTAGAAGACAGCGTCGAGGCGCGGCGCGTAGGCGGCATCGAGGGGCATGTCGCCCTTGAGGAGCCGCAGCCTTTCCGGCTTGTCCCCGCGCACCCATGCCGCCGAGGTCGACCCCACGCAGAGGGCGAGCATGGACTTGAACTCGGCGTCATTCCTGGCTCGGCGCACCATGCGGAACAGGACCTCGCTGTCTACCTCGGCGGCCCGCGGCAGGCGGAACTTGCGGAAGAGTTCGTCGGCGTTGATCACCGTGCCGTTGTGGGTCCCGTACACGATGCCCCTCGCGCCCGCTGCGGTTCCTGCCCTCGGCCCTACCACGAGCGGATGATTGTTCGCGTTGTTCCTCTCGCTGCCGCGCGTCCTGAAGCGTGTGTGGCCGAGGACCACGGTCACCGAGTCATCGAGCCGAAGCGCCTGCCAGTAGTCGTCGGCCTGGATCAGGCTGCTCGCGGTGACCGGGCGCTTGAACACGGCTGCCGACCCATCCCTGCGGAGGACGGCGACGCCCGTGGCGTGATGCCCTCGCTTCTGGTTCAGCAGGAGGAGGCCGGTGAACAGGGTCCGGATGGTGACCAGCTCGTCGCGTTTCCGGCGCTTGCGGCCGAGGATGACGCCCGTGAGTCCGCACATGCTACTTCTCCTCCTCAGCCGCGAAGCCTCGGAAGAGTCCGCGTGCGAACCGCTTCCTGTTGCTCCTGACCCAGCGCGCCGCCTCCTCGAAGCCGAACTCCTCCGCAAGCTCGGCGACGACGGAGCGATCCAGCATATTCGTGAGTCCTGACTGACGGACGGCTTCGAGACCGTCGAGCACGGCTTTGGGCACTTTCACCTTGCCCATCTCAATCCTCCTTCTTCGCATCGAGGCCCAGACGACGGTCCAGCTCGGCGAGTTCATCGGGGGTGAGGCGGAGCTTGGGGCGCAGGAACTTCCACGCGCCAGGCAAGTCGCCGGCGTTGAGCAGCCTCGCCGTCTCGCGGACCATGTGCTCCACCTTGTCGAGGTCGGCCCCAGACAGCCGCTGGAGCTTGGCCAGGCCGAGGCGGTCGAGCTCGCGGACGAAGGACTCGCACCGGTCGTCGAGCTTCTCGCCGGCGAGGGCAAGCTCGATCCCCTCGATCTCCTTGACCCGTTCCTGGACGATGGCGACGTAGTGGAGTACGTCCTTCACGTCGCTGAACATCGAGGCGCCTTTCATGGCGCGGACGAGGTCGAGGGGCGTCGCCCCCTCGAAGGTCTCGCCGTCGCGCATGGTGAGTCTCAGCATGGCTGCGCTCCTTCAGTTGGGGTTGCGGGGTGTTCTTCTGCGGCGCTGTCGGGCGCTGTGTTGGGGTCTGTCGGCGCGGGAGGCGGGGTCGGGCGACCGTTCTTCCACGCGGCGCTCCCGGCGAGGTTCGCGAGCAGGTGCTTGCGGCACGTCTTGAACTCATCGCCGATGAGGCCAAGTCCGAGGAGGAAGACCCGGAGGTCGTAGCGGTCGCTCCGGCCGTTGGCCTTGCGCTTGCGGCTCGATGCGGCTCGGGCATTCAGCGCCTTCGCGGTGATGGCGAGACTGAATTGCACGGCCGTTTTCACGCGACCCGCATGCAGAGTCCCCGGGTACCCTCGATACTCGATGCTTCCGCGAAAAAATGTACTGTGAAGATTCAGCAGGCCGTAGCGCGAGGGATCGTACCGAACCGGCGCCGTGTTGTGGTAGCCGTACCAGAGCCTGTTGACCTGCTCGCGGGTGCGGGGCTTGCGGCGGTCGATGGCGCGGATGAAGTCGTCCCGTGTGGGACGGCAGTAGCGCTGGAGACGTTCGGGCGTGACGCCGAGGGCGCGGATGATCAGCTCCTCCTGCTTGTAGAAGATCTTGGCGAGGTTGGCGAGTGCCCGGCCGTCGAAGGCGGATGCATCCACGTGACAGTGCAGCCCGCAGGAGCCGTCACAGCTGCTCCCTGCCAGCTTCCGTATCGCCCGCACCACGTTCTGCAACTCCGCGAGGTCGGCGTACGTGAGGATGGGGGTCACGACCTCGGCGCGCAGGTGCGACGGCACTGATGTCAGAGAGGCGTCGTGAACGACCTTCCAGATGCGGCCGCGGGAGTCGGTCACTTCCCACGGGTCGTAGCTGGAGGGGTAGCCGGTGTGGCGGACGGCGCCGCCGACGACCGTGCGGATGGCCTCAGCCACGGTCTGGCGCGTCTTCCCGACCGTCTCGATCTCGACTCCGAAGCGAAGCTCCCGCATGTCCATCGTCTGCTCCTCAGGGGTCGAGGCCCAGGTCCGGGGATGCCCATTCTGCGCCGCAGTCGAGGCAGCGGCGGTGGGCGTGGTAGCCGGCGTCGAACGGGAGGGGCGGGTGCCTCAGTTCGTGGCTCTCGCACTTGGGCTGCGCCGTGCAACCCGCGTCGCGGTCGCACAGCCACATCTCGATCCGCTTGCCGCCGCACTTCGGGCACGTGGCGATCATCTTGAGTCTCCCGCTTCCGCCCCGCGTCGCAGGGCCTGCGCCAGGATGAAGCCGCTCATCTTGTAGCCGCAGCGCCTCGCCTCGGCCTGGATCATCCGGCGGACGCCCTGGCTCTTGGTGGTGAGGTAGATCTCGGTCAGCCGCTCCCAGGAGAGGCGCTGGATGCGGGGCTTCAGCTCTCTGGCGGTCAGGGGGCGGCGTCGCTTGCCTGTCATCTCTAACTCCTTTGCTGACAACTGCTTGCACCGACAGACATATAGGCATAGTGTTCCACATCAGTCAACTGGAATCTTCGGCGGAAGTGCATATTCTGCAAGGATTTACGGCTGCCTAAGTCTCGATGGGGCCGCAAGATGGGGCGATGGCGGGTTGGGGCGGGGGGATTCCGGCACGGGCAGGTGGCGGGTGGGAGTGTGCGGGGGGCGCGGCCGTGCGCGCGCGGGCGGCCCGGGCAAGACGGGGACGGCCTGGCAGCCCCGCGGCTCAGCGGCTGCCGGGCTTGACGCAGGGCATTGGCGGGGTATACTGACGGCCGTGGGGGCCACGGCAACAGCGGCGACAGCTCCTCCCCCTGCCGCCGCTACGTCCCTCTGGCCCCCACGTCGGCGGTGTCACTTCTCGCCAAAGAGCCAGTCCTTCAGTGCCGCGGCGAGGAACGCGATGCCTGCAGCTACGAGGGACCATATGGTCTTGAGCCGGGTGATGGCCTGGGAGTGCTCGTCCACCTTGGCCTGGAGGGCGAGGAGGCGGTCGATCTTCTCGTTGATGGCCTGGAGGGAGGCGCGCATCTCGCCCCGAAGCTCTGCGACCTCGAGGAGGTTCTGGACGATCTCGACGTCGAGGGCCTTGCGGAGGCCGTTCTCGGGGGGCTGGTTCTTCGGTCCGGTCATCGAAGTGCCTTATTCCTCATCATCATGATGGTGCGCCGCGGCTACAGCTTCACGACGGCGACGAGTTCCAGCATGGTGTTGGCGCCCTTGCTGAAGTCGGGGATGTTGCGGACCTCGTAGAGGTAGCCGGGGACGAGGACCTCGCCGTCGGGGTTCTCGGTGGGATGGTAGATGCCGTTCTCGGCGACAGGCCCGGTGACGCCTTCGACGTGCTGGACGTTTCCCCCGAAGAAGCCGACCTCCTTGA
This sequence comes from Planctomycetota bacterium, assembly GCA_035384565.1. NCBI lineage: Bacteria > Pseudomonadati > Planctomycetota > Planctomycetota bacterium. Next base: position 5,338 of record DAOOIT010000125.1, read on the forward strand.
TCGTCCTGTCGGCCGCCTCGTAGTCGGCGTAGCGGAAGAAGACGCCGATGACAAGAGTCTCCTGCGGCGTCTCGGCGTAGGCCACGCCGTCCACGGTGATCGTGCCGTTGGGGTCTTCGACCAGGAACGAGGACTTGTAGGCCGTATTGCGGATGAGCTCGCTCTTGAGCAGCGTCTGGTCGGGGGTGGGGGCCGGCGGGTTCAGCGGGTCGGTGAAGGAGGCGTCGCCGCCTCCGAGGGCGCAGTGGGTGATGCCTTGGACACTCTCGCCTCGGAGGAGCTTGCCCATGAGCACCTTGCCGCTGTTCACGATGAGCGCGTTGTCGGGCATTGGGGGAACCCTTTCCGTCAGGTGGTGATGGCGGCCATCAGGCAGAAGCCCTGAGGGGCCGAGGTGACCGCCGTTGCGATGGTGACCTTCATGGCACAGCCGCCGTCCGCATGGGCAGATCCCGTGGCCGCCATGACGAGCAGGCGGGCCATGTGGGCCTCGGGGACGGGGGCCGTCGCCCAGCAGATGCGGACGCAGTAGAACACCCACTTCGTGCCCGCCGGGTGGACTTCCTCGAGGAGCGATGCGAGCCAGAGGGGCGGCTCGTCCAGGGGAATCTTGTAGACCCCCTCCCACGGCTCGTTCTCAATGACGGGCGCGCTGACGCCCTGCTCGGCGAGGATGCGTTCCAGGGAGTATCGCGTCCCCTTGTGGCGGTAGAACTCGATGCGGAACTTGATCAGCCGCCGCTGAAGCTCGGGGTCGCGGGTGTAGACGTAGGGGTAGCCGACGAGGGCGCCGAGGAACGGCAGGAACTCCGCCGGCACACGGTCGAGGTCCCAGAGGACGGGGAAGTCGTCGATCTTGGCCTTGAGCCAGTCGAGCGTGGGCGCGAAGACGCGGAGGAAGTCCCGCAGGTCGCCGTTGTCCTCGAAGCGATACACTTGCGGCAGGAGAGCGGGCAATCTGTCCTCGAAGTAGCCCATCGTCACTCCGTCACGTAGAGCGCGGTAATGTTGGTGGTGCCTTCGACCGCAAGCTCGCCCGCGGCGATGGAGATGTCCCTGGTGGGCCGGCGCATCACCACGTGGCTCACCCCTTCGACACCGTCGATCAGGGCGACGAGGTCGGAGAAGTAGATGTCCTGCCCGAACCGCACGTTGTCGAAGGCGAGGGTGTCGCGGACCTTCCCCAGCACGACGTCGAGGACCTCGAAGCGGTCGTAGTTGCGAAGGACGTAGATGTCCGCGTCGATGTTCATGGGAACGTAGACGGGGTCTTTCACGTGGACGGTGACAGTCAGGAGCTTCCGCTCGTTGAGGAAGGCGAGCACCTGGTTCTTCAGCAACTGCGAGGGCAGGCCGCCGCCGTCGGGTGCGATGACGACGCAGACGTGGTAGTAGCCCATGTTCAGGCAGTTGTTCACGTCGAGCACCTGGGCTTTCGCCACGCCGGGATAGCCCTCGGCGAGGGCGATGTAGTCGGCCTTCGTGACCGCCCGCCACAGCGACGCCAGTTCTGCCGGCGCCTGCCTGCGGGCGTGGTCGAGTTGCTCTCGTGAGTTGCCGTTCGAGGCGACCTGGATATTGGTCACTGTGAGCTTGGCCTGCTCGCCCTGGAAGTAGACGGGGTCGAGGAGCGCGTTGACCAGGCGCTTGCCGATGTTGCCTCCAGCGCCGAGGGTCTTGAGGTACTTGGCGGCGACCGCCTGGCCGCCGGGGGGCAGGAGACCGTACTGGCCATCCCCCAGGGTGACGGATGTCTGATCCAGGGCATCGGTCGCCAGGATGTAGTGGGCGTCGGCCGGCGTGCTCTCGTAGAAGGTCCGCACCTCAGTCCACTTCACGCCTCCGACCCAGACCTCGATGGAGCCCTGGGCGATGTCTTTCGCGGCGAGGTGGAAGACCTGGCCCTGCGTCCCGTCGGTGGTGAAGCCCTCTTCGCTGGGGACGCCCTGGACGGCGCCGACCATGCCGTCGAGGGCGCCTGCGGCGATGGCGAGGTCTTCTGCCGTGGCGAAGTCGACGTTCCCCTGGTCCGTCGTGGCGCGGCAGCGGGTGTGCTTGGGGATGGTGAGCGGCCCGGGCAGCGCCGCGGCCAGGCGGAAGTAGAGCGTCGTCGTGGCGGCCACGAGGAGGTCGAGGCGGTAGTTGACCAGGTTCGTCAGGTGGATCACGTTCTGGCGCTGGCGCGCTGTGGGGAGATAGGCCTCGTTCGCCTGGTTGTCAAGATAGAAGAGGAGCATGTCGCCGAGGCCGCAGAACAGCTCCAAGAGAACCATCCCCAGGTCGCTCTCATTGAAGTCCGTCCACCGGTCGGTGATGGTCGGGATGCGCTGGACGAGTTCCTGGCGGACGGCCTCGTAGTCCTTGTTCGTGTAGTTGACGCGGACCTTGGCCATATGCGTTACACCTCGCGGACGAAGGGATAGACCAGGTTGCCCCGCACCTGGGTGCGGATGATGCGGTAGTCGAGCCGGATGATGGCGACGTTGCGATCGGTCACGAGCGGGTCGTCGCTGAATCCCACCCCCTCGATGACGACGCGCTTCTCCCAGCGCTGGATGGCGTCGATGATGAACTGCCTGGCCAGCGCCTTGAAGACGACGTCGTTCTGCTGGAACACGAGTTCCGGCAGCCGCGAGCCGAACTCCGGGAGGAAGAATCGCTCCCCGGGCCGCGTCGACAGGATCTGCCAGATGCTCTCGTGGATGTGGGCGTGCTCGGTGCCTGCGCCCTCGGAGACGGCCACGCCGCCGGCGGCCCCGAACCGGAGCGGATACCTTGTGCCTCTGCCCAGGAAGTCCATCACGGTCGAGGCTCCTCGCACTGCGCGGGGTCGGCGGGGATTTCGGGGACGTCGGGTTCCTCGCCCGGCTCCTC
>DAOOIT010000126.1 GCA_035384565.1 Planctomycetota bacterium
CCACCGAGAAGGTCGGCGAGATTGACGCCAAGGCTCCCCCGGCTCCGCCCGCCAAGTGAGCCCAGGCAGCCGCCCAGCCACGGCGGAGCACACGCCTGGTCACCAGCCCGCTGCATGCAAGGCCGTCGAGACCTCTCTCCCTTTCTCGCCCCTGGCCGTTCAAGGGACTCAAAGGGACTCGGGGAGGCTCGAGCCATCTGAGCCACCGCCCGCGCGGTCACAAACGCCCTCAGACCTTATTCGGCAGGCTGCCGGTCATCAGGTGGCGCATGACGAGGCGGTCGAGGCCCTCGTAGTCACGGGCCGCGATGCACGCGGCCTCGGCCTTCGCGTCCATCGTGCGGACCTTCTCGAGAAGCCAGAGGAACATTTCGCGGCTGTGGGTGAGGTGCTTGGTGGAGATGGGCTTGCGCTGCGGACGCATGGCCTTGATGTCCAACCCGACCATGTTGCCGTCGCGCCCGTAGCCGCCCAGCTCCAGAACGCGCACCTGGTTGTAGGCCCGCCGCAGGTTGACCATGCCGAAGGCGCGGTCCTGATCGAACTTCGGGCCATTCTGGTCGTTGAGGTGGACGCTCCAGGCCCCCTCTCCCCCCATCGCCCCGCACAGCGTTCAGACAGTTGATATCTGAAAACGCGATGCCCTTTCCGCCCGTTCCCTCAGGACAGCGCTTACCGTTTGATGGCGAGTTCGGCCTCGAGGGGGGAGCCCTTGCGGAAGCGGCTGACGCCCAGGATGCTGAACCCAAGGATGTGGCCATCCTCGTCCACCCGTTCCATCATGGCGTCGTGAGCCGTCTCGCGCAGGTACCCGGGGGCATCGTGGAACCGCACCTCCAGGTAGTCGCCTTCGACGTCGAACCACACTTTCACTTTCTCGGCCATATCACGTCTCCAGACTTCGGCTTGTCCGTCAGGTAGGCAGTGACGACGAAAGCATCGCTCTCTACGTATCTTACCACGACGCAGAGCCATTTTCCACCCACGAGCGTGCGGCCATAGAACCTGTAGAAGAGCCTCACGGCATCGTCGGATCGGGACAGGCGGACTTCGGCAGGGGCACGGAGGACGCGCTCCACCTCGGCCTCCAGTCCGACCATCTCGGGATGCTCCAGGATATGGGCCATCCGCTCATTGGTGAGCCGCACATCGTTCCCGAAGCAATCACGGATGCTCTTCATTGACGCAATCATGCCCTAGGCGGCACTGTGCGTCAAGTGGGGCCTGCCCCGCCGCCTCGCTTCCTTCACCACCACTCGACACCCCGCCCTCCCCTTGGCGTCCTTGGCGTTTTGGCGGTCAGCCCAGGCCTGCCTCAGCCGCGAAGGCGCCAAGAACGCCAAGCAATCCCCGTAGGGCAAGAACGGGGCAGGGCGCTCGGACACTTCGCTTCGCCCGGGCAGGCTTGCGCACGCAACACCCGCGCTCGCAGCCCCGCCTTCAGGCGGTCATCTCTTCCCCCATTGCCCCTCCGTCACGTTCGGATAGTTGATATCTGAAGATGCGCCCCCCCACGAAGACTGCCGCGACCCTCCGCCACGTCCCTCCTGTCCCTTTGGTCACTTGAGTCCCTTCTCGCGCCTGCCCCGCCCGTCATTCCGAGCGAAGCGCCGCGAAGTCAAGGAATCTCGCCCGTCCTTGCGACCGGAGATAAGTGCGGTGTCCCCTGAACTTGTGAAATGCGCTTGATTAGAGGCTAGTCACCCCCGCTCGGGTAATGGCAGGCATCACAGAACGCCACACCATATTCGGACATGCGGTACCGCTGGAACGAGGGATCATCCTCGAACATGTGAGGGACCGGATGCTCTTTGGGCGGCTGGACCCTTACATTCTCAACGATGCCGAGCCGCTCAAGATTGAGACACGAGAGGTAAGCGGCACGAAACGGCATGTCCAGTCCATTCGCTATCTCACGAGCAGCGAGCACATGACCCTTGAGCCCGCTCTCCCGCGCCACCCTGTCTGAGACGCCCTGCCTGAAGATAAGCATGATTCTCGCATCGAGGGGTGAGAGTTGCGCGAGCACCTTTGTATATGACGGATGCACCTGGGCCTGCTGAGCCGGGTCGAGGTGGCAGGCAAGAAGCGACGCGAACATGTCTGAAAGCGACTCATCCTCCACGTTGCCCCCATCCTCTAGCAACGGCACGAAAACGTCAGGGAGCACCTTGCGAGGCTCCACGCCTCTCTCTTCCAGCCACCGTTTGGTTCTCAGCATTATGCGGACCCTGTTCTTTAGGCGCCAGTTCCCCACTACATCAGTGAGCATGCCACCGAGTTCTGACAGAGGCCCCTTCACCACGATATCCGCGTACTCTCTCGCTACCCCGACAGCCTTGGCGAGGGTCTGCGACTCATCTGGTGCGCTCACTCTCAGGACTCCATTCTCTCGCGTAGCCGAAGTCGCCACGAACTGGCGCGCAGAGCATCGCTTGCTCGTCTTGCATGCGCAGACGGCTGGCCCCGTTCGACTCCAGATGCTTGCCGCTTTGCGTCCGATGCTTTCCCGTCTTCGTTCACACCCTATTCGGCAGGCTGCCGGTCATCAGGTGGCGCATGACGAGGCGGTCGAGGCCCTCGTAGTCACGGGCCGCGATGCACGCGGCCTCGGCCTTCGCGTCCATCGTGCGGACCTTCTCGAGAAGCCAGAGGAACATTTCGCGGCTGTGGGTGAGGTGCTTGGTGGAGATGGGCTTGCGCTGCGGACGCATGGCCTTGATGTCCAACCCGACCATGTTGCCGTCGCGCCCGTAGCCGCCCAGCTCCAGAACGCGCACCTGGTTGTAGGCCCGCCGCAGGTTGACCATGCCGAAGGCGCGGTCCTGATCGAACTTCGGGCCATTCTGGTCGTTGAGGTGGATGCTCCAGAGCTTGCCGACGCTGAGCGCGAAGGCCATCTCGTCGGAGGGGTCGAGGCCGGCGAGAATGCTGTGGGCGCTTTCCATGTTGCAGCCGACGCGCGCCGGGTCAATGGTCATGTACGAGACGGCGACGGCGTGGCCCATGGTGGGCACGTAGGCGTGGTCCATCGGCTCGTTGGGCTTGGGCTCGATGAGGATGCGGATGCCCTTGTCGTAGTCGAGCATCTGGTTGATGGCGTCCACCTGCCTACGATACGCCTCGATGGCGTTCTTGGCCTCGCGCACGTAGGTGCCCTCGCGGGCGAGCCAGAGGACGATGTCGCGGGTGCCGATGAGGTTGGCGATGTCAATGGCCTTCTTCGAGCGCTCGATGGCGTAGCGGCGGTCGGCGGCGGAGTTCGAAGTGTAGGCGCCGTCAATGCCGCGCGGCGTCTCCCAGAGGCGCGGGGCGACGAACTCGGGGACGATTCCGGCATTGTCGAGCTTGCGCTTCATCGCCTTGGCCGCCTTCGCGATCTGGGCGGGGGTCTTGGAGTCGAGGTCGGGCACAGCATCGTCGTCGTGGAACTGCATGCCGTCGAAGCCGAGGTCCTTGAGGATGCGGAGCTTCTGGTCGAACGAGAAGCTGGTGCGCACGGGCGGCCCGAAGGGGTCGGCGCCCTCGTGAATGTTCCACGGCCCGAAGGTGAAGCGGTACTTCGTCCTGCCCTGCGCGTCCACGAACTTCGCCATCTCGTGCTCCTTTCCCAAGGGGGTTTCTAGTGCGGGCGTCAGCCCGTACCTTCGCACCCACCGAAGATACGGCCTGAAGGCCGCGCTACGAATGTTTCGACGGCACCACTTTGCCTCAAATGGGCGGCGATGTCAAGCCCGCCGCGTCGCCGTCACAATCGCATAGCCGCCGGCCCGCCGGGACTCGACGTTGGCGAAGCGCTCTCGAGCCGCCTCGAGGTGCCAGTCGGGGTCCTTGGTCACGAGCAGGATGCGGCCTGCGGGGACAAGGACCTTCGCGGCCGTGTCGAGGAACATCTGGGCGATGCGGTAGTGGCCGTAGTAGGGCGGATTCGAGACCACGAGGTCGAAGCCGGGCGACAGGTCGCCGAGCGGGTCGGCCGAGACAAAGGCTTGGCAGCGGCTCTCGACCCCGAGCGCGGCGGCATTGGCCTGTGTGCACTCGATGGCGCGGGCGTGGGAATCCACGAGCGTCACGCGGGATGCCGGGCTGCGACGCGCGGCGATGAGGCCGAGCACCCCCACGCCGCAGCCGAGGTCGAGGATGCGTCTCGCCTCGCCCACGTCGAGCGCGGCGAGCAGCGCGCGCGTGCCGTCGTCGAGCCGGCCGTGGCAGAAGACGCCGGGCCGCGAGACGAACGACAGCACGCCCTCCCCTTCTCGCACGGTGAAGGTGCGACGGAACTCCCGCGGGCGGAGCTTCGGCTCCCTGGGGCGTCGGGCGACATAGGCCACGCCGCTGCGGCGCGTGGGGCCGGGCACCGAGGTGGCGGAGCCGAAGAGCCCGACGACCGCCTCGTGCAGGAAGCGGTCGGAGCGGTTGTCGGTGCTCGTGAAGAGCAGGCCGCCGGGCCTCAGGCACCTCAGGGCGAAGGCAAGCCGCTCGTGGACCAGCTCCGCCACGCCGGCCATGCCAAAGGGTAGAACCACGAAGTCCCAGGGGCCTTCGGGCGGGTCGGGAGCGAGACCGAGCTCGGGCGCGAGGCGCCGTTGCCGCTTCACGTTGGCCCGTGCGGCCGCAAGGTCCCAGGCGTCGTCGAAGTGGCAGTGCACGGCCAGGTCGGGGTTCAGGGCGCGGAGGGCCAGGCCTGCGAGAGCTTCGGTGCTGTTGACCACGAGGGCGGAGCCGCCGCGGCCCTTGGGCAGGGCGTGGAGCAGGGCCGCTTCGCTGGGGTGCACGCCCTTGCGCGAGCAGACCACGAGCGCCCCGTCGGCGAAGGGTTCTCGCCGCCCCGATCTGCCCGCGCTTCCCAGCCAGATATCCATCGGCTCCGCCATCTCCTGGGGTGATTTCCCGAGCGTCGTCTCATATAATCGAAAGGGCTGCAAAACGCAACCGGAGGCGTCGCGGTGACGGCACACACGCCGAAGCGAGTGTTCAAGGCGAGGCTCACCCGCCGACGAGAGGATGACGGGAGCTGCGACCGGGAGTTCTGGCGCGAGTTGGGCGCCGAAGCGCGCCTGGCTGCCGCGTGGGAGATGGTCGCCGAGGCCGACATTCTGAGGGGGAAGGATGGCAGTCAACCCCGACTTCAGAGATCTGTTCAGTGCCTTCAACGACGCGGGCGCTGAATATCTGCTCGTGGGAGCGCACGCCGTCCACACCCAACCACGCTATAGCAAACACATGGATGCCTGGGTAAGGCCGACGCGCGAGAGCGCGGAGCGCGTCTTCCGGGCGCTGGCTCGTTTCGGCGCGCCGCTGGAGGGGGTGACCCCCAGGGACTTCGCCGATCCAGAGATGATCTACCAGCTCGGCGTGGCCCCAAACCGCATTGACGTGATCATGGCCATCGCGGGCGTGGACTTCGAGCAAGCGTGGACAGGCCGCGTCGAGACGACTTACGGCGGCGTGCCCATCCACGTGATCGGCAAGGCGGAACTGATCCGCGCGAAGAAGGCAAGCGGCAGGCCGCAGGACCTGCTGGACGTGGAGGCGTTGGAGAAAACCCCCGATCAGTCGCCTGCCGCCTGCGCGACCAACAGCGCCTCGACGGCGGCAAGGAACGCCCGGGCGTCGTCGAGGGCCTTCCTGGCCTTGGCGGGGGAGACCTGTTTCGCTACGCCCCGGCCGCCGGCGTCGCAGAGGCTAAAGAGCGCGTTGTAGGCGGCGGCCGCCTCGCGGCTCAGGCCCCCTTTGCGCACATAGTGTTTGTGTAAGTAAGCCCGCACAGCGCCGTGCGCGGCAAAGCTCTTGCCCCCCGCCAGCAACAGGGCCGACGCCGCGAAGAACGCCGCGTGATACGCCGAGGTCGCCGCATAGTCCTCGTGCTTCTGGTCGAGCAGCTCGCCCGCCACTTTCACCGAGTCCTGGGCCTTCCGCCACAAGTCCTTCACGTCCTGCTGGGCGTCACTCATCTCGGGTTCACTTCTCCTTGAAGAGGACGAACACGGCGAACTCGCCGCTGACGGGCACAGCGATGGCCTCGCCCCCGCACTTGCCCTCGAGCACGGGCTTGCCGAAGAGGCCCTTGGGGTCGTAGAGGCGGAACGAGTCGCCCGGCTTGAGGAACGGCGCGACCGGCACCTGCACCTCGCGGGCTTGCTCCCAGTTGTAGACTGCCAGATGTGCTCGGCTCGGGTCGTACTTGCTGGGCAACAGCACGATCTTGGCGCCGGGCGGCCGCTTCGCGCCCTTGGCGAGGACCAGGTTGCCCTCGTTGACGGCCTTCTTGTACTTGTTGATGCTCAGGCCGCCGTTGACGATGACGTTGTCGCGCACCTCGCAGTCCTCGTTCTCCGGCGCGTTGTAGCCGATCTGCATCGAGACGTCGTGGAGGCAGTTGCGCAGGACGCGGATGTTGTGGCTCGGCTTGCCGCTGCCCACGAGGAACGTGCCCAGGCCGTAGGCGATGTTGTCGGTGAGCAGATAGTTGTCCACGTCGGCGCGGCTCGAGCCGTAGGCATGCATCGTGTAGGTGCCGGGGTAGCGGCAGGTGAGGATGCAGTTCGCGATGGTCTTGACGCCGTCCTTGTTCTGCGTGTAGATGCAGTGGCCGTGGCCGCGGTCGGGCGCAAGCCAGCCGTTGTCGTAGATCACACAGCCGTAGATCTCGCAGTCCTTCTCGCCCGTCCAACAGCTAATCCCCTGGCGCGTGTCGTGGATGGCGAGGTGGATGTACTTGCAGTTCCTCCCCCCGAACATGTTCAGGCCGCCCCAGGGGCGGTCGAAGTCCTTCGGGTGCGACCCGCCGGTCTCGATCTTCTCGGGGTTTGGCTCCGAGACCAGCACTTCCAGGTCCCATATCCACACGTGGGCCGAGGGCGCCTGGACCGCGAGACCGCCGTCAATCGTCGCCCGCGCGCCGGGCGCGGGGCGGACGTGGATGGGCTTCTCCTCCGTGCCGACCAGGCGCACGTCGAACTGCTCCTTCGGCCGCCGCTTGTAGGTCCCCGCGAGCAGGGTGAGCGTGTCGCCCGGAGCCACCTTCTGCTTGCCGTCGAGGGCCGACGCGATGTCCCACGGCGCCTCCCTCGTCCCGGGGTTCGCGGGCGCTCCCTCCGGACCGACGAACCACCCGGCCGCCAGACTCGACGACGCCACGGCGAGGATGCAAGACCGCAGCAGGAAGGTGACCGCCCGCATAGTGCGATGCCTCCGTTCAAGCCTTCGTAGACCGTACCGCGAGACTTCTTCTCCGTCATCGGTGCCAGTATACTGTCACGGCGCCGCCCGCTTGTCAATCGCGGTTGCCTCGCGGCACCGGCTTGCGTACAATTGCGGCGTCACCCTCCACCTTTGCCGAAAGGACCGACGGATGAACTTCGTCGTCGTGATGCTCGACTCGCTGCGGCAGGACCACGTGAGCTTCTACGGGTGGGACGGCTGCCCCATTCGCACGCCGCACCTCGACGCCCTCGCGGCCGAGGCCATCGTCTTCGACAATGTGTACCCCGAGGGGCTGCCCACCATCCCGGTCCGCACCGATCTGTTCATGGGCCAGAGCTCGCTGACCAACCGCACCTGGCAACCCCTGGTGCCGACCGACGTGACCTGCATGCAGCTCTTCCGCAAAGAGGGCTACCTCACCGCCCTCGTGGCCGACACGTACCACCTCTTCAAGCCCGACATGAACTTCCACCGCGCCTGCGACATCTTCCACTGGGTCCGCGGCGCCGAGTACGACGCCTGCAAGGCCGGCCCGCTCCGGCACCTGAAGCTCGACGACCACGTGACCGACCGCATGCCCGAGAACTGGCGCAACGTGGTCCTCACGGCTCTGCGCAACCTGGACGGCCGCGTGGAGCCGCAGGACTTCCCCTGCTGGCAGACGATGGACACGGCGCTCCGCGTGATCGAGCAGGCCCGCGCAGCCGGGCGGCCGCACCTTCTGTGGATTGACACTTTCCAGCCCCATGAGCCCTGGTGCCCGCCCGCCAAGTTCGATGTCTACGGCGACAAGAGCTATCGCGGCCCCAAGGTCGTCCTTCCCCCTGGCGGCCCTGCCAATGC